>NZ_JAHBDP010000068.1:0-80902 GCF_019956495.1 Pseudomonas sp. BF-B-26
ATTTCTTGACGACCATAGAGCATTGGAACCACCTGATCCCATCCCGAACTCAGCAGTGAAACGATGCATCGCCGATGGTAGTGTGGGGTTTCCCCATGTGAGAGTAGGTCATCGTCAAGATTAAATTCCGAAACCCCTATCTGCGTATGCAGGTAGGGGTTTTGTTTTGCCCGCAGGAAAACTGACCTGTAGGGTTTCTATGCAATGGCGCGGGGCATGGCTATCATGCGGGCCTCATTGTGAGGCGAGACTTGCATGCTGACATTGTTAAAGCTTCTTAAAGATGGCCGATTCCATTCGGGTCAGGCCTTGGGCGTCGCCTTGGGTGTCAGTCGTAGTGCCGTTTGGAAGCAGCTTCAGCATTTAGAAGCTGAGCTGGGATTATCCATTCATAAGGTGCGGGGGCGCGGCTATCAACTGGCTGCGCCATTGACGCTGCTTGATCCTGTCGAGATAAGAGAGCAGGCGCCTTCTTGTGATTGGCCCATCCTGGTTTTCGATTCAATTGACTCCACTAATGCCGAGGCTTTGCGCGCCATAGAGCGGGGTCAAGCGGCGCCCTTTCTGGTGCTCGCGGAACGGCAAACCGCAGGTCGCGGGCGGCGTGGACGAAAGTGGGCGAGCCCATTCGCGGAAAACATCTATTACAGTCTCGTGCTGCGTATTGACGGTGGAATGCGTCAGCTGGAAGGCTTGAGTCTAGTTGTTGGGCTCGCCGTCATGCAGGCCTTGCGAGAGCTTGGTATTTCGGGGGTTGGATTGAAGTGGCCCAACGATGTTCTGGTGGGTCAGAAGAAGATTGCCGGGATATTGCTCGAGTTGGTGGGGGATCCTGCCGATGTGTGTCACGTTGTGCTGGGTGTGGGAATTAATGTGAACATGCAGATTACCGATGAGGTTGATCAGCAATGGACGTCCATGCGGCTAGAGTCGGGCAAGGTGTTTGATCGAAATCACTTGGTCGGGGAGTTGGGTGCGATGCTCCAGGCATATCTGTGTCGTCATCAAGTCGACGGATTTTCGCCTATCCAGGCAGAGTGGGAGCAAAATCATCTCTGGCAGGGGCGAGCCGTGTCGTTGATCGCAGGCGTTAACCACATAGAAGGCGAAGTGCTGGGTATTGATAGTCAAGGTGCTCTACGCTTGAAGGTGGGTGGTGTGGAAAAAGTCTTTAGTGGTGGTGAGCTCAGTCTGAGGTTGCGTGATGATTCTTGAGCTCGACTGCGGAAACAGTTTTATCAAGTGGCGTGTGCTTGACGCGGATGTTCGGCGGGTGGTCGGCGAGGGGGTCGTTGATTCGGACCTCGCGTTGTTGGAGAGTTTGAAAGCGCTCAAGGGGCTCGCTCTCAAGTTTTGTCGGTTGGTCAGTGTCAGGACTGCCGAAGAAACCAGTGCCCTGATTTCTCTGCTGACAGAAGCTTTTGGTGTGTCGGTGGTATGCGCGGCGCCGTCCCGGGAAATGTCCGGAGTTCGTAATGGCTATGAGGAGTTCGAGCGGTTAGGGCTCGACCGTTGGCTGGCGATGCTCGGGGGATTCCATCTGGCCTCAGGTGCTTGTCTTGTGCTTGATTTTGGTACGGCGGTTACTGCGGACTTCATCTCCAGGAATGGAGAGCATCTCGGAGGGTTTATATGTCCGGGTATGCCGCTGATGCGAAACCAATTGCGTACCCATACTCGTAGAATTCGTTATGGTGATCTAGCCGCCGAGCGCGCTCTGGAAAGTCTCGTTCCTGGTCGGACAACTGTCGAAGCGGTCGAGCGGGGGTGCTCGTTGATGCTGAGAGGCTTTGTCCTGACGCAGCTAGAGTTGGCGCGTAGCTATTGGGGGGATGATTTTGTTGTATTTCTCACTGGAGGAGATGCAGACCTGGTTTCCGGGATTGTGCCTGAGGCCAGGGTAGTTCCTGATCTGGTGTTTGTAGGTTTGGCGATGGCGTGCCCCTTGTCCTGAGGTTTTTATGCGTTGGTTGTTTCTGCTGCTGCTTGTTCTCAATGTGTTCTATTACATCTGGCACCAACAAGAGGCTCCTCTGCGTGCGAAGGATGTAACCCCTTTGAATTTGTATCGGGGGGCGCAGCAGGATATTCGCTTGTTGAGTGAGACGACTGACGCGGCTCGTGATAAAGGAAAGCCTGTCCAGGCAGACGATGGATGCCTCTATCTTGGCGGCTTTACTCGTCAGGAGGCAGCTCAGGCGGTTGAGCGGCGATTGAGTGGCATGGAAATCAAGTTCGAGTCCTTGCTGAGGGCTCCTCCAGGGTCTGATGGTTACTGGGTGCGTGTGGCACCAGAAAGCCGGCGTTGGCTAGATGACTCGCAGCTGAAAAACCTTTCTAGAGAATTCAATGAGTTAAAACATAAAATAATGCCGTGCGGAGGGGTTGCACCCGCCGATTAGTTTGCATAGAATGGCGCCCGCTTCGCAGTGAAGACCTTTAATGGTTAACGCCGTAAAGTGACGTCAACGCAGCTAACCTCAGGTTTTTAATGAGAAAATGCTTGACAGAAGGCTGGCATGATATAGAATGCCGGCTCGCTTAGGAGGGGTTCCCGAGCGGCCAAAGGGATCAGACTGTAAATCTGACGTCTACGACTTCGAAGGTTCGAATCCTTCCCCCTCCACCATTTTTAGCGAGAGCTGCAAGCTCCGCGGGTATAGTTTAGTGGTAGAACCTCAGCCTTCCAAGCTGATGATGCGGGTTCGATTCCCGCTACCCGCTCCAAGTTTGCAGATCCTGCATAGCGTTACGCTCTTGTAGCTCAGTTGGTAGAGCACACCCTTGGTAAGGGTGAGGTCAGCGGTTCAAATCCGCTCAAGAGCTCCATATAACAAGGCAGATATGAAAATATCTGCCTTTGTTTTAATGGCTTGTTTGACTTGCTCAATTCTTCTCCTAGGGGTGATTTTGATGGCTAAGGAAAAGTTCGAACGTAATAAGCCGCACGTCAACGTTGGTACCATTGGTCACGTCGATCACGGTAAAACTACTCTGACTGCTGCTTTGACCCGCGTCTGCTCCGAAGTTTTCGGTTCGGCAAAGGTTGACTTCGACAAGATCGATAGCGCCCCTGAAGAAAAAGCTCGTGGTATCACCATCAACACCGCTCACGTTGAGTACGATTCGGCCGTGCGTCACTACGCACACGTTGACTGTCCAGGTCACGCTGATTACGTAAAAAACATGATTACCGGTGCTGCTCAGATGGATGGCGCGATTCTGGTTTGCTCGGCCGCTGATGGTCCGATGCCGCAAACTCGTGAGCACATCCTTCTGTCCCGCCAGGTTGGCGTTCCGTACATTGTTGTCTTCCTGAACAAGGCTGACATGGTTGATGATGCGGAGTTGCTTGAGCTGGTTGAGATGGAGGTACGCGACCTGCTGAGTACTTACGATTTCCCGGGTGATGACACTCCAATCATCATTGGTTCGGCGCTGATGGCGCTGAATGGTCAAGACGACAACGAGATGGGTACTACTGCCGTCAAGAAGTTGGTCGAGACTCTGGATAGCTACATTCCGCAGCCTGAGCGAGCTATTGATAAGCCGTTCCTGATGCCGATCGAGGATGTTTTCTCGATCTCCGGTCGCGGTACTGTTGTGACTGGTCGTGTTGAGCGTGGCATTGTCCGCATTCAGGAAGAAGTTGAGATTGTTGGTCTTCGTGACACTGTCAAAACTACTTGCACTGGTGTTGAGATGTTTCGCAAGCTGCTCGACGAAGGTCGTGCTGGCGAGAACTGCGGCGTATTGCTGCGTGGTACCAAGCGTGATGATGTTGAGCGTGGCCAGGTTCTGGTCAAGCCGGGCACTGTCAAGCCGCATACCAAGTTCACTGCAGAGGTTTACGTTCTGAGCAAGGAGGAAGGCGGTCGTCATACTCCGTTCTTCAAGGGTTACCGTCCACAGTTCTACTTCCGTACCACGGACGTGACCGGTAACTGCGAATTGCCAGAAGGCGTTGAAATGGTGATGCCGGGTGACAACGTTCAGATGACTGTCACTCTGATCAAAACCATCGCAATGGAAGATGGTCTGCGTTTCGCCATTCGTGAGGGCGGTCGTACCGTCGGCGCTGGTGTCGTTGCTAAGGTTATCGAGTAAATTGTTGTAATGTCTTTTTCGGGCCGGCATAATGGTCGGCCTGATTTTGTTTTAGGTCAGTAGCTCAATTGGCAGAGCGACGGTCTCCAAAACCGTAGGTTGGGGGTTCGATTCCCTCCTGACCTGCCAGATTCACTTGGTGTATCTGGCTTTCTTTTCACAGGATCTTCATAGATGACTCCTAAAGCTGAAGCTCAAGGCTCTCGCTTCGATCTGCTCAAGTGGCTAGTAGTAGTTGCTTTGGTGGTTGTTGGCGTTGTTGGCAATCAGTATTACTCTGCTTCGCCGATCCTGTACCGCGTACTTGCTTTGCTCGCCATTGCTGCTGTAGCTGCCTTTGTAGGCCTGCAGACAGTCAAGGGCAAGTCTTTCTTTGTACTGGTTAAGGAAGCTCGCACCGAGATTCGTAAAGTCGTATGGCCAACTCGCCAAGAAACCACGCAGACCACGTTGATCGTTGTGGCTGTTGTTCTGGTTATGGCGTTGCTGTTGTGGGGGCTTGATTCCCTGCTCGGCTGGCTTGTTTCCTTGATTGTCGGCTAAGGGTGTCCCGTGGCTAAGCGTTGGTACGTTGTGCATGCTTACTCCGGTTACGAGAAGCATGTCATGCGCTCGTTGGTAGAGCGCGTAAAGCTGGCTGGCATGGAAGATGGCTTTGGCGAAATTCTGGTTCCCACTGAAGAAGTGGTTGAAATGCGTAATGGCCAGAAACGCAAAAGCGAGCGCAAGTTCTTCCCAGGTTATGTGCTGGTTCAGATGGACATGAATGAGGGTACTTGGCACTTGGTCAAGGATACTCCTCGGGTGATGGGTTTTATTGGCGGTACTGCTGATAAGCCTGCACCTATCACAGATAAAGAGGCAGAAGCGATTCTGCGTCGTGTTGCTGATGGTAGCGACAAGCCGAAGCCGAAGACGTTGTTCGAGCCAGGTGAATCGGTACGTGTCAATGACGGTCCGTTTGCCGACTTTACTGGCACGGTCGAAGAAGTTAACTACGAGAAGAGCCGGATCCAAGTGGCAGTGCTCATTTTCGGTCGCTCTACTCCGGTAGAGCTAGAGTTCAGCCAGGTCGAAAAAGTCTAGCTGAGCAAGCATCCCAACCCCGCAGCCCTAGGCTGTGGGGTTTTGTCGTCACTGGGATAAACGCGCAAGTAACCGGGGAGCCTTTCGAGGCGTTCGAACCCGTAATTGGAGTGCCTCATGGCCAAGAAGATTACCGCTTACATCAAGCTGCAAGTGAAGGCCGCTCAGGCTAACCCAAGCCCACCTGTTGGTCCTGCTCTGGGTCAGCACGGCGTGAACATCATGGAATTCTGCAAGGCTTTCAACGCCCGTACTCAGGGTATTGAACCAGGTCTGCCGACTCCAGTGATCATCACTGTCTACAGCGACCGTAGCTTCACTTTCGAAACCAAATCCACACCTGCTTCGGTTCTGCTGAAGAAAGCTGCTGGTCTGACTAGCGGTTCCGCTCGTCCGAACACCGTTAAGGTTGGCACCGTTACCCGTGCTCAGCTGGAAGAAATCGCGAAAACCAAAAACGCGGATCTGACTGCAGCTGATATGGACGCGGCCGTGCGTACTATCGCCGGTTCTGCTCGTAGCATGGGCCTTAACGTGGAGGGTGTGTAATGGCTAAGTTGACCAAGCGTCAAAAGGCTATCGCCGGCAAAATCGAAGCAGGCAAGTCCTACAACTTTGTAGACGCTGCTGCTCTGCTGGCTGAGCTGTCGACTGTCAAGTTCAGCGAGTCGTTTGACGTTGCTGTAAACTTGGGTGTTGATCCGCGTAAATCCGACCAGGTCGTTCGTAGCGCTACTGTGCTGCCACACGGCACTGGCAAGACCGTTCGCGTTGCAGTGTTCACCCAGGGTCCAGCTGCTGAGGCCGCTTTGGCTGCCGGCGCTGACCGTGTAGGTATGGACGATCTGGCTGCCGAAATGAAAGGCGGCGACCTGAACTATGACGTAGTTATCGCATCCCCGGATGCAATGCGCGTTGTTGGTCAGTTGGGTCAGATCCTGGGCCCGCGCGGCCTGATGCCTAACCCTAAAGTCGGCACTGTAACGCCAGACGTAGCTACCGCGGTTAAAAACGCCAAGGCTGGTCAGGTTCGTTATCGCACCGACAAAAACGGCATCATCCACACCTCCGTTGGCAAAGTCGGTTTCGACGCCGTCAAGCTGAAGGAAAACGTTGAAGCCCTGATCGCTGATCTGAAGCGTATCAAGCCAGCTTCCTCGAAAGGTATTTACGTCAAGCGCGTTACCCTGAGCACCACCATGGGTCCAGGCCTGGTCATCGACCAAGGTTCGCTCGACGCGTAAGACACAGGTTGGCGCAAGCGATTGCGCCAATTGAAAGATTGGGGTCCCTGCCTGGCGGGGGCTATCCAAGACCGTAGGCGACGCAAGTCTTAAACCTCAAGCCTACGCAGATGGTGCTCCCGGTTCCTTACCGAATCAGACACCAAAACGACATCTGGCCTCGGTTGGATGAAACGGTAACAAGCAGGAGTTTTTCCCGTGGCAATTAAACTTGAAGACAAGAAGGCCATCGTCGCTGAAGTCAACAAGGCTGCCCAAGTTGCTCTGTCCGCTGTCGTGGCTGATGCCCGTGGCGTAACAGTAGGCGCTATGACCGGACTCCGTAAAGAGGCTCGTGAAGCTGGCGTTTACGTACGTGTTGTACGTAACACTCTGCTCAAGCGCGCCGTTGCTGGCACTCAATATGACGTGCTCAACGACGTGTTCACTGGCCCGACCTTGATTGCATTCTCCAAAGATCATCCGGGCGCTGCTGCTCGTATCTTCAAAGAGTTCGCAAAAGGTCAGGATAAGTTCGAGATCAAGGCAGCTGCGTTCGAGGGCAAGTTCCTCGCAGCTAATCAGATCGACGTACTGGCAAGCCTGCCGACCCGTGACGAAGCAATTTCTCAGCTGATGAGCGTGATTCAAGGCGCAACCAGCAAATTGGCTCGTACTCTGGCGGCTCTTCGCGACCAGAAAGAAGCTGCCGCAGCCTAAGGCTGAGCGACTCCTTTCAGCGTTTATTGTTTATTTCGATGGCCGCGTAGGCTGTCACCCCAATACAGGAATTTATAGTCATGTCTCTGACTAACGACCAAATCATCGAAGCAATCGGCGAAAAATCCGTTCTGGAAATCGTTGAGCTGATCAAGGCCATGGAAGAGAAGTTCGGCGTTTCCGCTGCCGCTGCTTCCGCTGGTCCAGCTGCTGTCGCTGCCGTAGTTGAAGAACAAACTGAATTCAACGTCATGCTGCTGGAAGCTGGCGAGAAGAAAGTTAACGTGATCAAGGCAGTACGTGAACTGACCGGTCTGGGCCTGAAAGAAGCCAAGGCTGTAGTTGACGGCGCTCCTGGCGTTGTTCTGGAAGCTGTTTCGAAAGACGCAGCTGACAAAGCAAAAGCCACTCTGGAAGAAGCAGGCGCTAAAGTCGAGCTGAAGTAAGCATCGACTTTGCGTCTCCAGCCCGAGCGTTAAGCGAAAGGCTGATGGCTGGTGGCTCTTGCCACCGGCCTTTTTCCGTTATTGGCAGCCGACTGGGTCGGTGCTGATAACGAGCTGTAACCACCCGATGCGGTGGCGCAAACCATGGGGTTTGCACGATTTTCTGGCTGCTCCCGTCGGGAGGGGCCAAACAAGCAGGTGACCAAGCTGGGGAACGCTGATGGCTTACTCATATACTGAGAAAAAACGTATCCGCAAGGACTTTAGCAAGTTGCCGGACGTCATGGATGTGCCGTACCTCCTGGCCATCCAGCTGGATTCGTATCGTGAATTCTTGCAAGCGGGAGCGACTAAAGATCAGTTCCGCGACGTGGGCCTGCATGCGGCCTTCAAATCCGTTTTCCCGATCATCAGCTACTCCGGCAATGCTGCGCTGGAGTACGTCGGTTATCGCCTGGGCGAACCGGCATTTGATGTCAAAGAATGCGTATTGCGCGGTGTAACTTACGCCGTACCTTTGCGGGTAAAAGTGCGCCTGATCATTTTCGACAAAGAATCGTCGAACAAAGCGATCAAGGACATCAAAGAGCAAGAAGTCTACATGGGTGAAATCCCCCTGATGACTGAGAACGGTACCTTTGTAATCAACGGTACCGAGCGTGTAATCGTTTCCCAGCTGCACCGTTCCCCGGGCGTGTTCTTCGACCACGACCGTGGCAAGACGCACAGCTCCGGCAAACTGTTGTACTCGGCGCGTATCATTCCTTACCGCGGTTCGTGGTTGGACTTCGAGTTCGACCCGAAAGACTGCGTATTCGTGCGTATCGACCGTCGTCGCAAGCTGCCTGCATCGGTACTGCTGCGCGCGCTCGGCTATACCACTGAAGAAGTGCTCGACGCGTTCTACACCACCAACGTCTTCCACGTGCAAGGTGAAAACCTCAGCCTGGAACTGGTGCCGCACCGCCTGCGTGGTGAAATTGCTGTCCTGGATATCCTGGATGACAAAGGCAAGGTTATTGTCGAGCAAGGTCGTCGTATCACTGCTCGCCACATCAACCAGCTGGAAAAAGCCGGGATCAAAGAGCTGCAAGTGCCTCTGGACTACGTCCTGGGTCGCACTACCGCCAAGGTCATCGTGCATCCGGCAACCGGCGAAATCCTGGCAGAGTGCAACACTGAGCTGAACACCGAGATCCTGGCAAAAATCGCCAAGTCCCAGGTTGTTCGCATCGAAACTCTGTACACCAACGATATCGACTGCGGTCCGTTCGTTTCCGACACGCTGAAGATCGACTCCACCAGCAACCAATTGGAAGCGCTGGTCGAGATCTATCGCATGATGCGTCCAGGCGAGCCGCCAACCAAAGACGCTGCCGAAACTCTGTTCAACAACCTGTTCTTCAGTCCTGAGCGCTATGACCTGTCTGCGGTCGGCCGGATGAAGTTCAACCGTCGTATCGGTCGTACCGAGATCGAAGGTTCGGGCGTGTTGTGCAAAGAAGACATCGTTGCTGTGCTGAAGACTCTGGTCGACATCCGTAACGGTAAAGGCATCGTCGATGACATCGACCACCTGGGTAACCGTCGTGTTCGCTGCGTAGGCGAAATGGCCGAGAACCAGTTCCGCGTTGGCCTGGTACGTGTTGAGCGTGCGGTCAAAGAGCGTCTGTCGATGGCTGAAAGCGAAGGCCTGATGCCGCAAGACCTGATCAACGCCAAGCCAGTGGCTGCGGCGGTGAAAGAGTTCTTCGGTTCCAGCCAGCTTTCCCAGTTCATGGACCAGAACAACCCGCTGTCCGAGATCACCCACAAGCGTCGTGTTTCTGCACTCGGCCCTGGCGGTTTGACTCGTGAACGTGCTGGCTTTGAAGTTCGTGACGTACACCCGACTCACTACGGTCGTGTATGCCCGATTGAAACGCCGGAAGGTCCGAACATCGGTCTGATCAACTCCCTGGCCGCTTATGCGCGCACCAACCAGTACGGCTTCCTCGAAAGCCCATACCGTGTGGTGAAAGACGCTCTGGTCACCGACGAGATCGTGTTCCTGTCCGCCATCGAAGAAGCTGATCACGTGATCGCTCAGGCTTCGGCCACGATGAACGACAAGAAGATGCTGATCGACGAGCTGGTAGCTGTTCGTCACTTGAACGAGTTCACCGTCAAGGCGCCGGAAGACGTCACCTTGATGGACGTTTCTCCGAAGCAGGTAGTTTCGGTTGCAGCGTCGCTGATCCCGTTCCTCGAGCACGATGACGCCAACCGTGCGTTGATGGGTTCGAACATGCAGCGTCAAGCTGTACCAACTCTGCGCGCTGACAAGCCGCTGGTCGGTACTGGCATGGAGCGTAACGTAGCTCGTGACTCCGGCGTTTGCGTCGTGGCTCGTCGTGGTGGCGTGATCGATTCCGTCGACGCCAGCCGTATCGTGGTTCGTGTTGCTGATGATGAAGTTGAAACCGGTGAAGCTGGTGTCGACATCTACAACCTGACCAAATACACCCGCTCCAACCAGAACACCTGCATCAACCAGCGTCCGCTGGTGCGTAAAGGTGATCGGGTTCAGCGTAGCGACATCATGGCTGACGGCCCGTCCACCGACATGGGTGAACTGGCGCTGGGTCAGAACATGCGCATCGCGTTCATGGCCTGGAACGGTTACAACTTCGAAGACTCCATCTGCCTGTCGGAACGAGTTGTTCAAGAAGACCGCTTCACCACGATCCACATTCAGGAACTGACCTGTGTGGCACGTGACACCAAGCTTGGGCCAGAGGAAATCACTGCAGACATCCCGAACGTGGGTGAAGCTGCACTGAACAAGCTGGACGAAGCCGGTATCGTTTACGTAGGTGCTGAAGTTGGCGCAGGCGACATCCTGGTTGGTAAGGTCACTCCGAAAGGCGAGACCCAACTGACTCCGGAAGAAAAACTGCTGCGTGCCATCTTCGGTGAAAAAGCCAGCGACGTTAAAGACACCTCCCTGCGTGTGCCTACCGGCACCAAGGGTACCGTCATCGACGTACAGGTCTTCACCCGCGACGGCGTTGAGCGTGATGCTCGCGCACTGTCGATCGAGAAGACTCAGCTCGACGAGATCCGCAAGGACCTGAACGAAGAGTTCCGTATCGTCGAAGGCGCAACTTTCGAACGTCTGCGTTCCGCTCTGGTCGGCCACAAAGCCGAAGGCGGCGCCGGTCTGAAGAAAGGTCAGGAAATCACCGACGAAGTTCTCGACGGTCTTGAGCATGGTCAGTGGTTCAAACTGCGCATGGCTGAAGATGCTCTGAACGAGCAGCTCGAGAAGGCTCAGGCCTACATCGTTGATCGCCGCCGTCTGCTGGACGACAAGTTCGAAGACAAGAAGCGCAAACTGCAGCAGGGCGATGACCTGGCTCCAGGCGTGCTGAAAATCGTCAAGGTTTACCTGGCAATCCGTCGCCGCATCCAGCCGGGCGATAAGATGGCCGGTCGTCACGGTAACAAAGGTGTGGTCTCCGTGATCATGCCGGTTGAAGACATGCCGCACGATGCCAATGGCACCCCGGTCGACGTCGTCCTCAACCCGTTGGGCGTACCTTCGCGTATGAACGTTGGTCAGATCCTTGAAACCCACCTGGGCCTCGCGGCTAAAGGTCTGGGCGAGAAGATCAACCGGATGATCGAAGAACAGCGCAAAGTCGCTGAGCTTCGTAAATTCCTCGACGAGATCTACAACCAGATCGGCGGTCGTAACGAAGATCTGGATAGCTTCTCCGACCAGGAAATCCTGGATCTGGCGAAGAACCTGCGTGGCGGCGTTCCAATGGCCACTCCAGTGTTCGACGGCGCCAAGGAAAGCGAAATCAAGGCCATGCTGAAACTGGCAGACCTGCCAGAAAGCGGCCAGATGCAGCTGACCGACGGCCGTACCGGCAACAAGTTCGAGCGCCCGGTTACTGTTGGCTACATGTACATGCTGAAGCTGAACCACTTGGTAGACGACAAGATGCACGCTCGTTCTACCGGTTCCTACAGCCTGGTTACCCAGCAGCCGCTGGGTGGTAAGGCGCAGTTCGGTGGTCAGCGTTTCGGGGAGATGGAGGTCTGGGCACTGGAAGCATACGGTGCTGCTTACACTCTGCAAGAAATGCTCACAGTGAAGTCGGACGATGTGAACGGCCGTACCAAGATGTACAAAAACATCGTGGATGGCGATCACCGTATGGAGCCGGGCATGCCCGAGTCCTTCAACGTGTTGATCAAGGAAATTCGTTCCCTCGGCATCGATATCGATCTGGAAACCGAATAACACGTGACGCGAATCGAGAGCGGGGCAGGATTGCCCGCTCTCTGCTCCGCCAGGAGGAAAGGCCTTGAAAGACCTACTGAATTTGCTGAAAAACCAGGGTCAAGTCGAAGAGTTCGACGCCATCCGTATTGGATTGGCATCGCCTGAGATGATCCGTTCGTGGTCGTTCGGTGAAGTTAAAAAGCCGGAAACCATCAACTACCGTACGTTCAAACCTGAGCGTGACGGCCTGTTCTGCGCCAAGATCTTTGGCCCGGTAAAGGATTACGAGTGCCTGTGCGGTAAGTACAAGCGCTTGAAGCACCGCGGTGTGATCTGCGAGAAGTGCGGCGTTGAAGTCGCGCTGGCCAAAGTTCGTCGTGAGCGCATGGCGCACATCGAACTGGCTTCGCCGGTTGCCCACATCTGGTTCCTGAAGTCGCTGCCGTCGCGTATCGGCTTGCTGATGGACATGACCTTGCGTGATATCGAGCGCGTTCTCTACTTCGAGAGCTATGTCGTTATCGATCCAGGCATGACCACCCTTGAAAAAGGTCAGCTGCTCAACGATGAGCAGTACTTCGAAGCGCTGGAAGAGTTCGGCGACGATTTCGATGCCCGCATGGGTGCCGAAGCTGTCCGTGAACTGCTGCACGCTATCGATCTGGAACACGAGATTGGCCGTCTGCGTGAAGAAATTCCGCAAACCAACTCCGAAACCAAAATCAAGAAGCTGTCCAAGCGTCTGAAGTTGATGGAAGCCTTCCAGGGTTCCGGCAACCTTCCAGAATGGATGGTGCTGACCGTTCTGCCGGTTCTGCCGCCAGATCTGCGTCCACTGGTCCCGCTGGATGGCGGTCGCTTCGCGACTTCCGACCTCAACGATCTGTATCGTCGAGTGATCAACCGTAACAACCGCTTGAAGCGCCTGCTTGATCTGTCCGCTCCGGACATCATCGTGCGCAACGAAAAGCGTATGTTGCAGGAAGCTGTCGATGCACTGCTCGATAACGGTCGTCGTGGCCGCGCTATCACTGGTTCCAACAAGCGTCCTCTGAAATCCCTGGCTGACATGATCAAGGGTAAACAGGGTCGTTTCCGTCAGAACTTGCTCGGTAAGCGTGTTGACTACTCCGGTCGTTCGGTAATTACCGTAGGTCCGACCCTGCGTCTGCACCAGTGCGGTCTGCCGAAGAAAATGGCTCTCGAGCTGTTCAAGCCGTTCATTTTTGGCAAGCTGGAAATGCGTGGTCTCGCTACCACAATCAAAGCTGCCAAGAAGATGGTTGAGCGCGAGCTGCCAGAGGTTTGGGACGTTCTCGCTGAAGTGATCCGTGAACACCCGGTTCTCCTCAACCGTGCACCGACCCTTCACCGTCTGGGTATCCAGGCGTTTGAACCGGTACTGATCGAAGGTAAGGCTATCCAGCTGCACCCTCTGGTCTGTGCTGCGTACAACGCCGACTTCGACGGCGACCAAATGGCCGTGCACGTACCGCTGACACTGGAAGCCCAGTTGGAAGCGCGTGCGTTGATGATGTCGACCAACAACATTCTGTCGCCAGCCAACGGTGAGCCAATCATCGTTCCGTCGCAGGACGTTGTATTGGGTCTGTACTACATGACTCGTGAAGCGATCAACGCCAAGGGCGAAGGTCGTGTGTTTGCGGATCTGCAAGAAGTTGACCGTGTGTTCCGTGCCGGCGAAGCCGCACTGCACGCTAAAGTCAAAGTGCGGATCAACGAAACCGTCAACGATCGTGATGGTGGCAGCGTCAAGAACACCCGTATCGTCGACACCACTGTCGGCCGTGCGCTGTTGTTCCAGGTTGTTCCGCCTGGCCTGTCGTACGACGTCGTCAACCAGCCAATGAAGAAAAAGGCGATCTCCAAGCTGATCAACCAGTGCTACCGCGTGGTTGGTTTGAAAGAGACCGTGATCTTCGCTGACCAGTTGATGTACACCGGTTTTGCCTATTCGACCATTTCTGGCGTTTCCATCGGTGTTAACGACTTCGTTATCCCGGATGAAAAAGCCCGCATCATCAATGCTGCTACTGATGAAGTGAAAGAGATCGAAAGTCAGTACGCCTCCGGCCTGGTAACCCAGGGCGAGAAGTACAACAAAGTGATCGACCTTTGGTCCAAGGCGAACGACGAAGTTTCCAAGGCAATGATGGCCAACCTCTCGAAAGAGAAAGTCATCGACCGCCACGGTGTCGAAGTCGACCAAGAGTCTTTCAACTCGATGTACATGATGGCCGACTCGGGCGCACGGGGTTCTGCTGCGCAGATCCGTCAGCTCGCCGGTATGCGTGGTCTGATGGCCAAGCCGGACGGTTCCATCATCGAAACGCCGATTACTGCGAACTTCCGTGAAGGTTTGAGCGTACTTCAGTACTTCATCTCCACTCACGGTGCTCGTAAAGGTTTGGCGGATACCGCGTTGAAAACTGCGAACTCCGGTTACCTGACTCGTCGTCTGGTAGACGTGGCGCAGGATCTGGTAGTAACCGAGATCGATTGCGGCACCGAACATGGCCTGGTAATGACTCCGCACATTGAAGGCGGTGACGTTGTTGAGCCGCTGGGTGAGCGCGTATTGGGTCGTGTTATTGCCCGTGACGTGTTCAAGCCAGGTACCGAAGAAATCATCGTTCCTGCCGGCACGCTGGTAGACGAGAAGTGGGTCGAGTTCATCGAGCTGAACAGCATCGACGAAGTGATCGTGCGTTCGCCGATCAGCTGCGAAACCCGCTACGGCATTTGCGCCAAGTGCTACGGCCGTGACTTGGCTCGTGGTCACCAGGTGAACATCGGTGAAGCGGTCGGCGTTATCGCTGCCCAGTCCATCGGTGAGCCGGGTACCCAGCTGACCATGCGTACGTTCCACATCGGTGGTGCGGCAAGCCGGACCTCCGCAGCCGACAGCGTTCAGGTGAAGAATGGCGGTACCGTCCGTCTGCATAACCTGAAGCACGTTGAGCGAGTGGATGGCTGCCTGGTTGCTGTGTCCCGTTCCGGTGAACTGGCAATCGCTGATGACTTCGGGCGTGAGCGCGAGCGTTACAAGCTGCCGTACGGTGCTGTGATTTCGGTTAAAGAAGGTGACAAGGTCGACGCTGGCGCAATCGTGGCCAAGTGGGATCCGCACACTCACCCAATCGTTACCGAAATGAAAGGTACCGTGACCTACGTGGGCATGGAAGAAGGCATCACGATCAAGCGTCAGACTGACGAATTGACCGGTATGACCAACATTGAAGTACTCGACGCCAAAGACCGTCCAGCTGCCGGTAAAGATATTCGTCCTGCAGTGAAGATGGTTGATGACAACGGCAAGGATCTCTTGCTGCCGGGTACTGACGTAATTGCTCAGTACTTCCTGCCTGCTAACGCCCTGGTTGGTGTAGCGGATGGCGCGAAGATTGCGATCGGTGATGTTATCGCTCGTATCCCGCAAGAGACTTCGAAGACCCGTGACATCACTGGTGGTCTGCCGCGTGTTGCCGACTTGTTCGAAGCACGTCGTCCGAAAGAAGCCTCGATTCTGGCTGAAGTCAGCGGCACCATCGCGTTCGGTAAAGAGACCAAGGGCAAGCGCCGTCTGGTTATCACTCCGAACGATGGCTCCGATCCGTACGAAGAGCTGATTCCAAAGTGGCGTCACCTGAACGTCTTCGAAGGCGAACAGGTAAACCGCGGCGAAGTTATCTCCGACGGCCCGAGCGATCCACACGACATCCTGCGTCTGCTGGGTGTGAGTGCGCTGGCCAAGTACATCGTAAACGAGATCCAGGACGTTTATCGTCTGCAAGGCGTGAAGATCAACGACAAGCACATCGAGACCATCCTGCGTCAGATGTTGCGTAAGGTTGAAATCGCTGAATCTGGCGACTCGACTTTCATCAAGGGCGACCAGATGGAGTTGACTCACGTTCTGGTAGAGAACGAGCGTTTGGCTGGCGACGAGAAATTCGTTTCCAAGTTCACTCGCGTGCTGCTGGGTATCACCAAGGCGTCGTTGTCCACCGAATCGTTCATCTCGGCGGCTTCCTTCCAGGAAACCACTCGCGTACTGACCGAAGCGGCGGTAACCGGCAAGCGCGATTACCTGCGCGGCCTGAAAGAAAACGTGGTCGTGGGTCGTCTGATCCCGGCTGGTACCGGTCTGGCTTATCACAGCGAGCGCAAGCGCCGCCGTGATGCTGACAAACCGTTGCGCGTAAGCGCCAGTGAAGTGGAAGCTGCACTGACCGAAGCGCTGAACTCGAGCGGTAACTGAGTTCTGCGGTAAATGAGCGTAAGGCCCTGGCCATTCCGTTCATCGAATCGAGACAATTTGTCGAGGTTGGATGAGCGGGGAGGTCGGGGCCTTGCCTTGACTGGGGGCAAGATCCTCTTTAGACTCTTGTACCCCTAAATTTGGCGGGAATTCGTTCCTGCCATTTTGCTTTTCTTGCAAGACAATAGCGTCGCAAGACAACAGTGGAGCTAGTAGATGGCAACTATCAACCAGCTGGTACGTCAGCCGCGTAAGCGTATCGTCGAGAAATCCGACGTGCCTGCGCTGCAGAACTGCCCGCAACGTCGTGGCGTATGCACCCGTGTGTATACCACCACGCCGAAAAAACCTAACTCGGCACTGCGTAAAGTATGCCGTGTGCGTCTGACCAACGGTTTCGAGGTTTCCTCGTACATCGGCGGTGAAGGCCACAACCTGCAAGAGCACAGCGTGGTACTGATCCGCGGCGGTCGTGTAAAAGACTTGCCAGGTGTTCGTTACCACACCGTACGCGGTTCTTTGGATACTTCCGGCGTTAAAGGTCGTAACCAGGGTCGTTCGAAGTACGGTACCAAGAAGCCTAAGTAGTAGTGGCTTTTTGTAAAAACTGATTTTCTATTTTTCTGAGTCGATAAGAGTAAGGTCGGAGGCGTCCCGAAAGGGCACCGATTCCGAGCGAACCTGAAGACCGTTTGAGGGCTTATCCATGCCAAGAAGACGCGTAGCAGCCAAGCGCGAAGTGCTTGACGATCCAAAATACGGAAGCCAAATCCTGGCCAAGTTCATGAACCACGTAATGGAAAGCGGCAAGAAAGCCGTTGCCGAGCGTATCGTTTATGGCGCGCTGGAGAAGGTTAAAGAACGCAAGAACAGCGACCCCCTGGAAATCTTCGAGAAAGCTCTCGACGCCATCGCTCCGCTGGTCGAAGTAAAGTCGCGCCGTGTAGGCGGTGCTACTTACCAGGTTCCGGTTGAAGTTCGTCCGTCCCGTCGTAACGCCCTGGCAATGCGCTGGTTGGTAGACTTCGCCCGCAAGCGCGGCGAGAAGTCTATGGCTCTGCGTTTGGCTGGCGAACTGTTGGACGCTGCCGAAGGTAAAGGTGCTGCAGTTAAGAAGCGTGAAGACGTGCACCGCATGGCTGAAGCCAACAAGGCTTTCTCGCACTACCGCTTCTAATTTTAGCGTCACTAATTTTGCGAGGGCTTTATGGCTCGTACTACACCGATTAATCGCTACCGTAACATTGGTATCGTTGCTCACGTGGATGCTGGTAAGACCACCACCACCGAGCGCGTCCTTTTTTACACTGGCAAAAGTCACAAGATGGGCGAGGTGCATGACGGCGCCGCGACCACAGACTGGATGGTGCAGGAGCAGGAGCGTGGTATTACCATTACTTCTGCTGCTATTACCGCCTTCTGGCAGGGTTCCGAGAAGCAGCACAAAGACCAATACCGCTTCAACGTTATTGATACCCCGGGCCACGTTGACTTCACTATTGAAGTTGAGCGTTCCCTGCGTGTACTCGATGGCGCGGTCGTTGTGTTCTGCGGCACCTCGGGTGTTGAGCCTCAGTCGGAAACCGTATGGCGTCAAGCCAACAAATACGGCGTTCCACGTCTTGTTTACGTAAACAAGATGGACCGTGCTGGTGCAAACTTCCTGCGCGTGATCGGTCAGATCAAGCAGCGTCTGGGTCACACTCCGGTGCCAATCCAGTTGGCTATCGGTTCCGAAGATAACTTCCAGGGTCAGATCGATCTGATCGCCATGGAAGCTGTTTACTGGAATGACGCTGACAAAGGCATGGTTCCAGTTCGCAAGCCTATCCCTGCTGAACTGCAGGAACTGGCTGACGAGTGGCGCGGCAACATGGTTGAGGCTGCGGCCGAAGCCAGCGAAGAGCTGATGAACAAGTACCTCGAAGGTGAAGAACTCACCAACGCGGAAATCAAGGCCGCTCTGCGTCAGCGTACTATCGCTGGTGAGATCGTTCTGGCTGTTTGCGGTTCTTCCTTCAAGAACAAGGGTGTTCCCCTGGTTCTCGACGCCGTTATCGACTACCTGCCTGCTCCTACCGACATTCCTGCCATCAAGGGTACTGACCCGGATGACGAGACCAAGGAAATGGAGCGTCACGCTGACGACAGTGAGCCGTTCTCGGCGCTGGCGTTCAAGATCGCTACCGACCCATTCGTGGGTACCTTGACCTTCGTTCGAGTTTACTCGGGCGTGTTGGCCTCCGGCGACGGCGTGATCAACTCGGTTAAAGGCAAAAAAGAGCGCGTGGGTCGTATGGTGCAAATGCACGCAAACGCCCGTGAAGAAATCAAGGAAGTACGCGCTGGTGACATCGCGGCCTTGATCGGCATGAAGGACGTCACTACTGGCGAAACTTTGTGCAACGCTGACAAGCCAATTATCCTGGTTCGCATGGACTTCCCGGAGCCGGTTATTTCGGTTGCCGTAGAGCCTAAGACCAAGGACGACCAGGAAAAAATGGGTATCGCTCTGGGCAAACTCGCTCAGGAAGACCCGTCTTTCCGCGTCAAGACTGATGAAGAGACTGGTCAAACGATCATCTCCGGCATGGGCGAGTTGCACCTGGACATCCTGGTTGACCGGATGCGCCGTGAGTTCAACGTCGAAGCCAACATCGGTAAGCCTCAAGTTTCGTACCGTGAGCGCATCACGAAGAGTTGCGAAATTGAAGGCAAGTTCGTTCGCCAATCCGGCGGTCGTGGCCAGTTCGGTCACTGCTGGATTCGTTTTGCTCCTGCTGACGAAGGTCAGGAAGGTCTGCAATTCCTGAACGAAGTAGTGGGTGGTGTGGTTCCTAAGGAATACATCCCGGCTATCCAGAAGGGTATCGAAGAGCAGATGAAGAACGGCGTTGTCGCCGGCTATCCGCTGATCGGCCTGAAGGCTACCGTGTTTGATGGTTCCTACCACGACGTCGACTCGAACGAGATGGCGTTTAAGGTGGCTGCCTCCATGGCGACCAAGCAGCTGGCCCAGAAGGGCGGTGGTGAGTTGCTTGAGCCGATCATGGCGGTAGAGGTTGTTACGCCTGAAGACTATATGGGTGACGTGATGGGCGACCTTAACCGTCGTCGTGGCATGATCCTGGGTATGGAAGACACGGTTTCCGGCAAAGTTATTCGCGCCGAGGTTCCGTTGGGTGAAATGTTCGGTTACGCAACCGACGTTCGTTCCATGTCCCAAGGTCGCGCAAGCTACTCTATGGAATTCAAAAAATACAATACGGCTCCGTCGCACATCGTCGAAACCGTTACCAAAAAACAAGGCTGAATCAGCCCCTTTAGGCTAGGAGTTAATTGTCGTGGCTAAAGAAAAATTTGACCGTACCCTCCCGCACGTCAACGTTGGCACCATCGGTCACGTCGACCACGGTAAAACCACGCTGACCGCTGCTCTGACTCGCGTCTGCTCCGAAGTTTTCGGTTCGGCTGTTGTTGCTTTCGACAAAATCGATAGCGCTCCGGAAGAAAAGGCTCGCGGTATCACCATCAACACCGCACACGTTGAATACAACTCGGCGATCCGTCACTACGCTCACGTTGACTGCCCAGGTCACGCTGACTATGTGAAGAACATGATTACCGGTGCTGCCCAGATGGACGGCGCTATCCTGGTTTGCTCGGCCGCTGATGGTCCGATGCCACAAACCCGTGAGCACATCCTGCTGTCCCGTCAGGTTGGCGTTCCGTACATCGTTGTCTTCCTGAACAAGGCTGACATGGTTGACGACGCTGAGCTGCTGGAATTGGTTGAGATGGAAGTGCGCGATCTGCTGAGCACTTACGACTTCCCAGGTGATGACACTCCGATCATCATTGGTTCGGCTCTGATGGCCCTGAACGGCCAAGACGACAACGAAATGGGTACCACCGCTGTTAAGCGTCTGGTAGAAACTCTGGACAGCTACATCCCAGATCCAGTTCGTGTTATCGACAAGCCGTTCCTGATGCCAATCGAAGACGTATTCTCGATCTCCGGTCGCGGTACTGTTGTAACTGGCCGTATCGAGCGCGGTATCGTCAAGGTTCAGGATCCACTGGAAATCGTTGGTCTGCGTGACACTACCGTCACCACCTGCACCGGTGTTGAAATGTTCCGTAAGCTGCTCGACGAAGGTCGTGCTGGCGAGAACTGCGGCGTGCTGCTGCGCGGCACCAAGCGTGACGACGTTGAGCGTGGCCAGGTTCTGGTCAAGCCAGGTTCGGTTAAGCCGCACACTACCTTCGAAGCTGAAGTGTATGTGTTGAGCAAAGAAGAAGGCGGTCGCCACACTCCGTTCTTCAAAGGCTACCGTCCACAGTTCTACTTCCGGACCACTGACGTGACCGGTAACTGCGAACTGCCGGAAGGCGTTGAAATGGTAATGCCAGGCGACAACATCAAAATGGTTGTCACCCTGATCAAAACCATCGCAATGGAAGATGGTCTGCGTTTCGCTATTCGTGAAGGCGGTCGTACCGTCGGCGCTGGCGTCGTAGCCAAAATCATCGCTTAATAAGTGATGACTTGAAAAAGCCCCCGCCTAGCGGGGGCTTTTTTATTGGGTTGACACTGTAGTAGCCCGTCTATAGAATTGCGCCTCCTTTTAACGGGCGTATTGCGCTCGCTGGGAATAGCAGCCGGAGTCTGAAATCCAATGCAAAATCAGCAAATCCGTATCAGGTTGAAGGCTTTTGACCATCGCCTGATCGACCAATCCACCCAGGAAATCGTGGAAACCGCGAAACGTACTGGTGCTCAAGTGCGTGGTCCAATTCCACTGCCTACCCGTAAAGAGCGGTTCACCGTTCTGGTCTCCCCGCACGTCAACAAAGACGCGCGTGACCAGTATGAGATCCGTACTCATAAGCGCGTTCTGGACATCGTCCAGCCAACGGATAAAACCGTTGATGCTCTTATGAAGCTTGATCTTGCGGCCGGTGTGGAAGTGCAGATCAGCCTCGGCTAAGACTCGGTCTTAGTCGTGTAACGCTCTGAAATGGGCGGCCATAGCGGGTGAAAGCCCCGTACACTCATGAGGTTTACAACATGACTATTGGTGTAGTCGGTCGTAAATGCGGTATGACCCGTATTTTCACCGAAGAAGGTGTCTCCATTCCGGTCACGGTCATTGAGATCGAACCGAATCGCGTCACCCAGTTCAAAACTGAAGAGACCGATGGCTATCGTGCAGTGCAAGTCACTGTAGGCGAGCGTCGTGCTTCGCGTGTTACAGCTGCTCAAGCTGGCCACTTCGCTAAAGCGAACGTTGCCGCTGGTCGTACCGTAATGGAATTCCGTCTTGAAGAAGGCGAGTACCAGGCCGGCGATCTGATCAACGCTGAAATCTTCGCTGCTGGTCAACTGGTTGATGTAACCGGTCAATCCAAAGGTAAAGGCTTCCAGGGTACGATCAAGCGTTGGAATTTCCGCGGGCAAGATAATACCCACGGTAACTCCGTATCCCACCGCGTTCCAGGCTCTATCGGCCAGTGCCAGACTCCTGGTCGTGTATTCAAGGGCAAAAAAATGTCCGGTCATATGGGCGCTGAGCGCGTGACCGTGCAGTCCCTCGAAGTAGTGCGCGTGGACGCTGAACGCAATCTGTTGTTGGTCAAGGGCGCTGTTCCTGGCGCTACTGGCGGCAACTTGGTTGTACGTCCAGCAGCCAAGGCTCGCGGTTAAGGGGAAGCTGACATGCAATTAAATGTAAATGACGCTCAAGCGATCGAAGTTTCCGAACTGACATTTGGCGGCGAATTCAACGAGACGCTGGTTCACCAAGCAGTCGTGGCCTACATGGCCGGCGGCCGTCAAGGTAGCAAGCAGCAAAAGACCCGTTCCGACGTTCGTGGTGGCGGTAAGCGCCCATGGCGTCAGAAAGGTACTGGCCGTGCTCGTGCCGGTACTATCCGTAGCCCAATCTGGCGTGGCGGCGGTACCACTTTCGCAGCTCGTCCTCAGGATCACACCCAGAAGCTGAACAAGAAGATGTATCGCGCAGCAATGCGTTCCATCCTTGCTGAGCTGGTGCGTACTGATCGTCTGGTTGTGGTTCAGGACTTCGCTGTTGATGCACCGAAGACCAAAGATCTGCTGAACAAACTGACCGGCATGGGCCTGACTGACGTCTTGATCGTGTCTGAAGTGGTTGATCAGAACCTGTACCTGGCTGCTCGTAACCTGCCACACGTTGATGTACGTGACGTGCAAGGTTCCGATCCAGTTAGTCTGATCGCATACGACAAGGTGTTGATCACCGTGTCGGCCGTGAAGAAATTCGAGGAGCTGCTGGGATGAACCAGGAACGCGTATTTAAAGTTCTGCTTGGCCCGCACGTTTCCGAGAAGGCTACGGTTCTGGCTGACAAGAAAGGCCAGTTCGTTTTCAAGGTTGCAACTGACGCAACCAAGCTGGAAATCAAGAAGGCCGTCGAAAGCCTGTTCAGCGTGAAAGTAGAGCGTGTTACTACCCTGAATGTTCTGGGTAAGAGCAAGCGCACTGCTCGCGGTCTGGGCAAGCGTAATGACTGGAAGAAGGCAGTTATCTCCCTTCAGCCAGGCCAAGATCTCGATTTCAGCAGCAGTGCTGAGTAAGGAAGGGGTGCATCATGGCAATCGTTAAATGCAAACCGACTTCCCCTGGCCGCCGTTTTGTGGTCAAGGTGGTCAACCAGGAGCTGCATAAAGGCGCTCCTCACGCACCGCTGCTCGAGAAAAAATCGAAGACTGGTGGTCGTAACAACAATGGTCGTATTACCACTCGTCACATCGGTGGTGGCCATAAGCAGCATTATCGGCTGGTCGATTTCCGTCGCAACGACAAAGATGGCATCTCTGCCACTGTCGAGCGTATTGAATACGATCCAAACCGTACTGCTCACATCGCTCTGCTGCTGTACGCAGATGGCGAGCGTCGCTACATCATCGCCCCTAAAGGCGTGAGTGCTGGCGACCAGCTGATCGCAGGTGCCCTGGCACCGATCAAGCCGGGCAACGCTCTGCAACTGCGTAACATTCCAGTTGGTAGCACCGTACACGGCATCGAATTGAAGCCAGGTAAAGGCGCACAAATCGCTCGTTCCGCTGGTGCTTCGGCTCAGCTGATCGCTCGTGAAGGTGTCTACGTGACCCTGCGTCTGCGTTCTGGTGAGATGCGTAAAGTGCTGGCTGAATGCCGCGCGACCCTGGGTGAAGTCTCGAACTCCGAGCACAGCCTGCGTTCGCTGGGTAAAGCTGGTGCCAAACGCTGGCGTGGCGTTCGCCCAACCGTTCGTGGTGTTGCCATGAACCCGGTTGACCACCCACATGGTGGTGGTGAAGGTCGTACCTCTGGTGGTCGTCATCCGGTATCGCCATGGGGCTTCCCGACTAAGGGCGCGAAGACTCGTGGTAATAAGCGTACCGACAAAATGATCGTCCGTCGTCGCAAGTAAATAGAGGGATACGACAGTGCCACGTTCTCTGAAAAAAGGTCCTTTTATTGATCTTCACCTACTGAAGAAGATCGAAGTGGCGGCGGAAAAGAACGATCGCAAACCAGTTAAAACCTGGTCGCGTCGTTCGATGATCCTGCCACAAATGGTCGGTTTGACCATTGCAGTTCATAACGGTCGTCAACATGTTCCAGTTCTCGTGAACGAAGACATGGTCGGCCACAAACTGGGCGAGTTTGCCGGTACCCGCACATATCGTGGGCACGTGGCAGACAAGAAAGCCAAGCGTTAAGGGGTAAGGAACGATGGAAGTAGCCGCTAAGTTGTCGGGCGCTCGAATCTCCGCCCAGAAAGCCCGCTTGGTCGCCGACCAGATCCGCGGGAAGAAGGTGGGCGAAGCGCTCAACCTGTTGGCTTTCAGCAGTAAGAAAGCCGCCGAGATCATGAAGAAAGTGCTGGAGTCGGCCGTAGCCAACGCCGAGCATAACGAAGGCGCAGACGTTGATGACCTTAAAGTCAGCACCGTTTTCGTCAACGAAGGGCGTTCGCTGAAGCGAATCATGCCACGTGCCAAAGGCCGTGCTGATCGCATCGTCAAGCGGTCTTGCCATATCACTGTCAAGGTTGCTGACAAGTAACGGAGTCGAAGAGATGGGTCAGAAAGTACATCCCATTGGCATTCGCCTGGGAATCGTCAAGGAGCACACCTCCGTCTGGTACGCAGACGGTCGGACTTATGCGGACTATTTGTTCGCTGATCTGAAGGTGCGTGAGTATCTCCAAGACAAACTAAAAAGCGCGTCCGTAAGCCGTATCGATATCCATCGTCCGGCTCAAACTGCACGTATCACCATCCACACCGCTCGTCCAGGTATCGTTATCGGGAAGAAAGGTGAAGATGTTGAGAAACTGCGTCAGGACCTGACCAAACAAATGGGTGTGCCTGTGCACATCAATATCGAAGAAATCCGCAAGCCGGAGCTCGACGGTATGTTGGTTGCGCAGAGCGTAGCTCAGCAGCTGGAGCGTCGCGTAATGTTCCGTCGCGCTATGAAGCGCGCTGTACAGAACGCCATGCGCATTGGTGCCAAAGGCATCAAAATCCAAGTGAGCGGTCGTCTCGGCGGTGCTGAAATCGCACGTACTGAATGGTATCGCGAAGGTCGTGTGCCACTGCACACCCTGCGTGCCGACATCGACTATGCCAACTACGAAGCTCACACCACTTATGGTGTGATCGGTGTAAAGGTTTGGATCTTCAAAGGCGAAGTAATTGGTGGTCGCCAAGAAGAACTGAAGCCACAAGCACCAGCGCCTCGTAAAAAAGCTGCTAAGTAAGGGGTACGCCAAATGTTGCAACCAAAGCGTACGAAGTTCCGCAAGCAGATGACAGGCCACAACCGTGGTCTGGCTCAGCGCGGTAGCAAAGTCAGCTTCGGCGAGTTCGCGCTGAAGTCTGTAGCTCGTGGTCGTCTCACCGCTCGTCAGATCGAGTCAGCGCGTCGTGCTCTGACCCGTCACGTTAAACGTGGCGGCAAGATCTGGATCCGTGTATTCCCGGACAAGCCTATTTCCAAAAAGCCACTCGAAGTTCGGATGGGTAAAGGTAAGGGTAGTGTGGAGTACTGGGTTGCCCAGATTCAGCCAGGCAAAGTCCTGTATGAAATCGAGGGTGTTACTGAAGAGCTGGCGCGTGAGGCTTTTGCCCTGGCTGCTGCAAAGCTGCCGCTCGCCACCGCCTTTGTTAAACGGACGGTGATGTGATGAAAGCGAATGAACTTCGTGAAAAATCCGCACAGCAGCTGAACGAGCAACTGCTCGGCCTGCTGCGCGACCAGTTCAATCTGCGTATGCAGAAAGCAACTGGCCAGTTGGGGCAGTCTCATCTGCTCTCGCAAGTTAAACGTGACATCGCTCGCGTGAAGACTGTGCTTAACCAGCAGGCAGGTAAGTAATCATGGCTGAAGCCGAAAAAACTGTCCGTACGCTGACTGGCCGTGTTGTCAGCGACAAGATGGACAAAACCATCACCGTTCTGATCGAGCGTCGCGTTAAGCACCCGATCTACGGTAAATACGTTAAGCGTTCGACTAAGCTGCACGCGCACGACGAAACCAATCAGTGCCACATCGGCGACAAAGTCACTATTCGTGAAACTCGTCCGCTGGCCAAGACCAAGTCTTGGGCATTGGTTGATGTTCTCGAACGCGCTGTGGAAGTCTAAGGACTAGGGGTCGGAGAAATTATATGATTCAGACTCAATCCATGCTCGATGTGGCCGATAACAGTGGCGCTCGCCGTGTTATGTGCATCAAGGTGCTGGGTGGCTCCCATCGTCGTTACGCTGGTATCGGTGACATCATCAAAGTTACCGTGAAGGAAGCAATTCCTCGCGGTAAAGTGAAAAAAGGCCAAGTGATGACTGCTGTTGTAGTCCGCACTCGTCACGGCGTACGTCGTGCTGATGGCTCCATTATCCGCTTTGATGGCAACGCTGCTGTTCTTCTGAACAACAAGCAAGAGCCGATCGGCACCCGTATCTTTGGGCCAGTGACCCGTGAACTTCGTACTGAGAAGTTCATGAAGATCGTCTCGCTCGCCCCAGAAGTGCTGTAAGGAGATCCGACATGCAAAAGATTCGTCGTGACGACGAGATCATCGTGATCGCCGGCAAAGACAAAGGTAAGCGCGGTAAGGTGCTTAAGGTTCTCGCTAATAACCGTCTGGTTATTGGTGGTCTGAACCTGGTTAAGCGTCATACCAAGCCTAACCCGGCGTCGGGCGTACAAGGCGGTATCGTCGAAAAAGAAGCTCCACTGGACGCTTCTAACGTCGCCATTTTCAACGGCGAAACCAACAAGGCTGACCGCGTTGGTTTCAAAGTAGAAGACGGCAAGAAAATTCGTGTCTTCAAGTCGACCCAAAAAGCGGTTGATGCTTGAACACTGCTAGGTAGAAGACCATGGCACGACTAAAAGAGATTTACTGGAAGGAAATCGCACCGAAGCTTAAGGAAGAACTTAAGCTTTCGAACGTGATGGAAGTTCCACGCGTTACAAAAATCACCCTGAACATGGGTCTGGGCGAAGCGGTCGGTGACAAAAAAGTCATCGAGCATGCTGTTGCCGACCTGGAAAAGATCACCGGCCAAAAAGTCGTTGTGACCTACGCTCGGAAATCCATCGCTGGCTTTAAAGTCCGTGAAGGTTGGCCGATCGGCGTCAAAGTGACCCTGCGCCGTGAGCGTATGTACGAGTTCCTGGATCGTCTGCTGTCGATCTCCCTGCCTCGGGTTCGCGACTTCCGCGGCCTGAATGCCAAGTCCTTCGATGGTCGTGGTAACTACAGCATGGGCGTTAAAGAGCAGATCATCTTCCCGGAAATCGACTACGACAAGATCGATGCTCTCCGCGGTCTGGACATTACCCTGACCACCACTGCCAAGAACGATGATGAAGGTCGCGCCCTGTTGCGTGCTTTCAAATTCCCGTTCCGCAACTGATTGGAGTAGGAAAATGGCCAAGATGAGCATGAAAAACCGCGAGCTGAAGCGTCAGCTCACGGTTGCCAAGTACGCCAAGAAGCGTGCAGCACTGAAAGCTATCATCGTTGATCTGAACGCAAGTCCAGAAGCGCGTTGGGAAGCTACAGTAGCTCTGCAGAAGCAGCCACGTGACGCAAGCGCCTCGCGCATGCGTAACCGCTGCCGCCTGACCGGTCGTCCACACGGCGTTTACCGCAAGTTCGGCCTTGGCCGTAACAAGCTGCGTGAAGCTGCAATGCGTGGTGACGTACCTGGTCTGGTTAAAGCCAGCTGGTAAGCACTATCAAAGTCTCGGTGTTCGGGATCGCAAGATCCTGACCACCGGTGACCTTGAACTTGAATCAAGCCCCTTTTGGGGCTTGATTCATTTGTGGGGTGTGTCTAGAATACCCGGCTCGCCTGAGCCCGTGCTTTTTCCGCATGGATGAGCTCGGCGACAAGTAGTAGCCGCAAGGCTAATTTTTTTGTATTAGGAGCGTCTAGCCCATGAGTATGCAGGACCCGTTAGCGGACATGCTAACTCGAATCCGTAATGCCCAGATGGCTGAAAAGTCCGTCGTAAGCATGCCATCTTCTACTTTGAAGGTAGCTGTTGCCAAAGTCCTGAAGGACGAAGGTTACATTGCGGGTTATCAGATCAGCAGCGAAATCAAACCACTGCTGTCTATCGAGCTGAAATACTTCGAAGGCCGTCCGGTCATCGAAGAAGTGAAGCGCGTTAGCCGTCCAGGCCTGCGTCAGTACAAGTCCGTCGATGATCTGCCAAAAGTTCGTGGCGGTCTCGGTGTGTCTATCGTCTCCACCAACAAAGGTGTGATGACGGATCGTGCTGCGCGCGCTGCCGGTGTCGGCGGCGAAGTTCTTTGCACTGTGTTCTAAGGGGGGATAAGCATGTCACGCGTCGCTAAGAACCCCGTTAAGCTGCCAGCCGGTGTCGAAGTCAAATTCGCAGGCCAACAGCTTTCGGTGAAGGGTGCCAAGGGCACTCTCGAACTGAACATCCATTCGTCCGTTGAGATCGTTGAAGAAGCTGGTGAGCTGCGTTTCGCTGCTCGCAATGGCGATCAACAAACTCGCGCAATGGCTGGTACCACTCGTGCGTTGGTAAACAACATGGTCCAAGGCGTAAGCCAAGGCTTCGAGCGCAAGCTCCAGCTGGTCGGTGTTGGTTACAAAGCGCAAGCAAAAGGCACAGTGCTGAACCTGGCTCTTGGCTTCTCGCACCCAGTGGATTATGAACTGCCGGAAGGCATCACCGCTGAGACTCCTAGCCAAACCGACATCCTGATCCGGGGTATCGATAAGCAGCTGGTAGGTCAAGTGGCCGCCGAGATCCGCGACTTCCGTCCACCAGAGCCGTACAAAGGCAAAGGTGTGCGCTACGCGGACGAAGTCGTCCGTCGTAAAGAAGCCAAGAAGAAGTAGGGCATAGCAAATGACCGACAAAAAAGTTACTCGACTGCGTCGCGCTCGCAAAGCACGCCTGAAAATGCACGAACTAGAAGTCGTGCGTCTCTGCGTGTTCCGCTCGTCGCAGCACATTTACGCCCAGGTCATTTCGGCCGACGGCAACAAAGTCCTGGCATCTGCCTCGACTTTGGATAAAGAACTGCGTGATGGCGCCACTGGCAACATCGACGCGGCCACTAAGGTTGGCCAGCTGGTCGCTACGCGTGCTAAAGCCGCTGGCGTCTCGCAGGTGGCTTTCGACCGCTCTGGCTTCAAGTACCACGGCCGCGTCAAGGCGCTGGCTGATGCTGCTCGTGAAGCTGGGCTGGAGTTCTAAGTTATGTCAAATAACGACCAAAAGCGCGACGAAGGCTACATCGAGAAGCTGGTTCAAGTTAACCGCGTAGCCAAAACCGTTAAAGGCGGCCGTATCTTCACTTTCACCGCGTTGACCGTGGTTGGTGATGGTAAAGGGCGTGTTGGCTTCGGCCGTGGCAAGTCGCGTGAAGTGCCTGCTGCGATCCAGAAGGCAATGGAAGCTGCTCGCCGCAACATGATCCAAGTTGATCTGAACGGCACCACTCTGCAGTACGCAATGAAGTCCGGTCACGGCGCTTCGAAGGTGTACATGCAGCCTGCTTCTGAAGGTACCGGTATCATCGCTGGCGGCGCTATGCGTGCTGTCCTCGAGGTTGCTGGCGTTCAGAACGTTCTGGCCAAGTGCTACGGCTCGACTAACCCGGTAAACGTGGTTCACGCCACTTTCAAAGGTTTGAAAGCTATGCAGTCTCCTGAATCCATTGCCGCCAAGCGTGGCAAAAGCGTCAAGGAGATCTTCTGATCATGGCTACCGTAAAAGTTACGCTGATCAAAAGCATGACCGGCCGCATCCCTAACCACAAATTGTGCGTTAAGGGTCTGGGTCTGCGTCGCATCGGTCACACTGTAGAAGTACTTGATACTCCCGAGAATCGCGGGATGATCAACAAGGCTTACTACATGCTGCGTGTCGAGGGTTAATCGATGAAACTCAATGATCTGAGTCCAGCGCCGGGTTCCCGTCGCGAAAAGCATCGTCCGGGCCGTGGTATCGGTAGTGGTTTGGGCAAGACCGGTGGCCGTGGCCACAAAGGTCAGTCCTCCCGCTCCGGTGGCACCATTGCTCCAGGCTTTGAAGGCGGTCAACAGCCGCTGCATCGTCGCCTGCCGAAATTCGGTTTTGTTTCCCTGAAAGCCATGGATCGCGCAGAAGTGCGTTTGTCCGAGCTGGCTAAAGTGGAAGGCGACATCGTCACCGTGCAGTCCTTGAAAGATGCCAACGTGATCAACGTCAACGTTCAGCGTGTGAAAATCATGCTGTCCGGCGAAGTTACTCGCGCTGTCACCATCGGAAAGGGAATCGGCGCCACCAAAGGTGCGCGTGCGGCTATCGAAGCAGCTGGCGGCAAGTTCGAGGAATAAATGGCTAAGCAAGGTGCTCTCTCTGCGCTCGGCAAAGGCGGTATGTCTGAACTCTGGGCTCGTCTGCGTTTTCTGTTCCTGGCGATTATCGTCTACCGAATAGGCGCACACATCCCGGTTCCAGGTATCAACCCGGACCGACTCGCGGACCTGTTTCGACAGAATGAGGGGACCATTCTTAGCTTGTTCAACATGTTTTCCGGCGGCGCGCTGGAACGGATGAGCATCTTTGCACTGGGGATCATGCCGTACATTTCGGCATCGATCATCATGCAGCTGATGACCGCCGTGAGCCCGCAGCTGGAACAGTTGAAGAAGGAAGGTGAAGCTGGCCGTCGCAAGATCAGCCAGTACACCCGCTACGGCACTGTCGTTCTCGCTCTCGTTCAGGCAATTGGCATGTCCATTGGTCTGGCGGGGCAGGGCGTTGCGTTCACTGGTGACTTTGGCTTCCATTTCGTCGCGGTATCCACTTTTGTGGCTGGTGCGATGTTCATGATGTGGCTGGGTGAGCAGATTACTGAGCGTGGTGTTGGCAACGGTATCTCGATGTTGATTTTTTCGGGTATCGTCGCCGGTCTTCCGAGAGCGATCGGGCAGTCTTTCGAGTCTGCGCGTCAGGGTGATATCAACATCTTCGCCCTGGTTGCCATCGGTTTGCTGGCAGTAGCGATTATCGGTTTCGTGGTGTTCATTGAGCGTGGTCAGCGTCGTATTGCTGTTCACTACGCCAAGCGTCAGCAGGGCCGCAAGGTCTTCGCTGCGCAGACTAGCCACTTGCCGCTGAAGGTGAACATGGCCGGTGTTATTCCGGCCATTTTCGCGAGCAGCATTTTGCTGTTCCCGGCTTCGTTGGGTGCCTGGTTCGGCCAGTCTGAAGGTATGGGCTGGTTGCAGGACATCTCGCAGTCGATCGCTCCTGGTCAGCCGTTGAATATTCTGCTGTTTAGTGCAGGGATTATTTTCTTCTGCTTCTTCTATACGGCGTTGATGTTCAATCCGAAAGACGTAGCGGAAAACCTGAAGAAGTCCGGTGCCTTTATTCCGGGCATCCGTCCAGGTGAGCAGTCTGCGCGCTACATTGATGGCGTTCTGACTCGCTTGACCATGTTCGGTGCTCTTTACATGACGGCCGTGTGCTTGCTGCCCCAGTTCCTGGTGGTTGCAGCAAACGTACCGTTCTACCTTGGCGGGACCTCGTTGCTGATCGTCGTCGTGGTTGTGATGGACTTCATGTCCCAAGTACAATCGCACCTCGTTTCGCACCAGTACGAATCCCTGATGAAGAAAGCCAACCTGAAGGGTTACGGCAGCGGCATGTTGCGCTGAGTACCCATAAGGTTCGAGGAGTTGGTGATGAAAGTTCGTGCATCGGTGAAAAAGCTGTGCCGTAACTGCAAGATTATTCGCCGCGAAGGTGTTGTTCGAGTAATTTGCAGCGCGGAACCGCGTCACAAACAGCGCCAAGGCTGAGTGTGATTGTGCTTCAAGCCCGGTAGCTAGTGCGCTACCGGGTTGATTATTTGTTATTACAGCGATATTATCTCGCGCCCTATTTCTTGGCTTCCGGGGCGTAGGTAGCTGTCAATTGGAGTCCCACTGAATGGCCCGTATTGCAGGCGTTAACATTCCAGATAACAAGCATACTGTTATCTCGCTGACCTACATCTATGGTGTTGGTCGCACTACTGCACAGAAGATCTGTGCAGTGACTGGGGTAAACCCAGCCGCAAAGATCAAAGATCTGAGCGACGAGCAGATTGAACAGCTGCGTGGCGAAGTGGCGAAGTTCACCACTGAAGGTGACCTGCGTCGCGAAATCAACATGAAAATCAAGCGTTTGATGGACCTCGGTTGCTATCGCGGTCTGCGTCATCGTCGTGGTCTTCCAGTACGCGGTCAGCGTACCAAGACTAACGCGCGTACCCGTAAAGGTCCGCGTAAGCCGATCCGCAAGTAATCGCCCCAGCGAATCGACAGGAAATTAATCATGGCTAAACCTGCTGCTCGTCCTCGTAAAAAAGTCAAAAAGACAGTGGTTGATGGCATCGCCCACATCCACGCGTCTTTTAACAACACAATCGTGACCATCACCGACCGTCAAGGTAACGCTCTTTCCTGGGCTACCTCCGGTGGTTCGGGTTTCCGCGGTTCCCGCAAGTCCACCCCGTTTGCTGCTCAAGTAGCTGCTGAACGTGCTGGTCAAGCTGCGCTGGAATACGGCCTGAAAAACCTCGACGTCAACGTCAAAGGTCCAGGCCCAGGTCGTGAATCTGCAGTCCGCGCTTTGAACGGCTGTGGCTACAAGATCGCCAGCATCACCGACGTGACGCCAATCCCGCACAACGGGTGCCGTCCGCCGAAGAAGCGCCGCGTGTAATCCAGGAGATTGTAAAGAATGGCTCGTTACATTGGTCCAAAATGCAAACTCGCTCGTCGCGAAGGCACCGATCTCTTCCTGAAGAGCGGCGTGCGCGCGATCGAATCGAAGTGCAACATTGAAGCAGCACCTGGTATCCACGGTCAACGCCGCGGTCGCCAGTCCGATTACGGCACCCAACTGCGTGAAAAGCAGAAGGTCCGTCGTATCTACGGCGTTCTCGAGCGTCAATTCAGCGGCTACTACAAAGAAGCAGCTGGCAAGAAAGGTGCAACTGGCGAAAACCTGTTGCAACTGCTCGAATGCCGTCTGGACAACGTTGTATACCGTATGGGTTTTGGCTCTACTCGTGCCGAATCCCGTCAGCTGGTATCGCACAAATCCGTAAGCGTTAACGGTCAGACCGTAAACGTGCCGTCGTACCAGGTTCGTGCTGGTGACGTGGTCGCGATTCGCGAGAAAGCAAAGAACCAACTTCGCATTGTCCAAGCTCTCGATCTGTGTGCCCAACGTGGCCGCGTAGAATGGGTAGAAGTAGACACTGAGAAGAAGTCGGGCGTTTTCAAGAACGTTCCAGCTCGCAGTGATCTGTCCGCCGACATCAACGAAAGCCTGATTGTCGAGCTCTACTCCAAGTAAGGGCTAGAAAATAGGTGCATCCATGCAGATTTCGGTAAATGAGTTCCTGACACCCCGCCATATTGATGTGCAGGTTGTCAGTCCAACCCGCGCCAAGATCACTCTCGAGCCTCTCGAGCGTGGTTTTGGCCACACCCTGGGCAACGCGCTGCGCCGCATCCTGTTGTCCTCAATGCCCGGCTGCGCAGTAGTCGAGGCCGAGATTGACGGTGTGCTCCATGAGTACAGCGCCATCGAAGGTGTACAGGAAGACGTAATTGAAATCCTGTTGAACCTTAAAGGTCTGGCTATCAAGCTGCACGGCCGTGACGAAGTTACGCTGACCTTGTCGAAGAAGGGTTCGGGGGTGGTTACCGCTGCCGATATTCAGCTGGATCATGATGTCGAGATCGTTAACCCCGATCACGTAATCGCTAACCTGGCGTCTAACGGCGCCCTGAACATGAAGCTCACCGTAGCTCGTGGTCGTGGTTATGAACCGGCAGACTCGCGTCAGAGCGATGAAGACGAAAGCCGCAGCATCGGTCGCTTGCAGCTTGACTCTTCGTTCAGCCCGGTTCGCCGTATCGCATACGTGGTGGAAAACGCCCGTGTCGAGCAGCGTACTAACCTGGACAAGCTGGTTATTGATCTGGAAACCAACGGTACTCTGGATCCTGAAGAGGCTATTCGCCGCGCTGCAACCATTCTGCAACAGCAGTTGGCTGCGTTCGTCGACCTCAAAGGTGACAGTGAGCCAGTGGTTGTCGAGCAGGAAGACGAGATCGATCCGATCCTGCTTCGCCCGGTTGACGATCTGGAACTGACTGTACGTTCGGCTAACTGCCTTAAGGCGGAAAACATCTACTACATCGGTGACCTGATTCAGCGTACCGAAGTAGAGCTGTTGAAGACTCCGAACCTTGGCAAGAAATCCTTGACTGAAATCAAGGACGTTCTGGCCTCCCGCGGTCTGTCCCTCGGCATGCGCCTCGACAACTGGCCGCCTGCAAGTCTTAAGAAGGACGACAAGGCGACTGCCTGATCGTCGTAATCACCGAACGTTGTGTTTGGTAAGGAATGAACCATGCGTCATCGTAAAAGTGGTCGTCACCTGAGCCGCACTAGCTCGCACCGCAAGGCCATGTTTCAAAACATGGCAGTGTCGCTGTTCGAGCACGAGCTGATCAAAACTACACTGCCGAAAGCTAAAGAACTGCGTCGCGTTGCTGAGCCGCTGATCACTTTGGCCAAGACAGACAGCCTGGCTAACCGCCGTCTGGCTTTCGACCGTACTCGTTCGAAAGCTATCGTTGGTAAGCTCTTCAACGACCTGGGCAAGCGTTACGCTACCCGTGAGGGTGGCTACCTGCGCATCCTCAAGTGCGGTTTCCGCACTGGCGACAACGCGCCTATGGCGTACGTCGAGTTGGTTGATCGTCCTGCCGGTGGTGAAGCTGTATCCGCTGAGTAAGACGTCAGTCTGAAACGAAGAACCGGGCCTAGTGCCCGGTTTTTTGTGCGCGCTCGAAAAGTATCGAAAAGCCCAGGCGATAAAGCCTCATTAGTATTTATCTATCGATTCTCACAATTTAATGAATTTGATGGTGTCATGGTGATGGTCAATACTCCCTCTCAGCCGATTAGCCGGCAGTAGGAAAGACTGACAGAGGAAGACATCGTATGAGCCAAAATAAAACCCTTACCACCGCCAGTGGCGCTCCTGTCGCTGATAACCAGAATTCTCGTTCCGCCGGTCCTCGTGGCCCACTGCTGCTCGACGACTTTCACCTGATCGAGAAGCTTGCCCACTTCAACCGTGAAAACATTCCTGAGCGCCGCGTACACGCCAAAGGTTCGGGTGCTTACGGCACGTTCACCGTAACTCGGGACATCACCGAGTACACCAGCGCCAAACTGTTTGAGTCTGTCGGCAAGCAAACCCCAACCTTCCTGCGGTTTTCCACCGTGGGCGGTGAGCGTGGTTCGGCTGACACCGAGCGCGATCCACGTGGTTTCGCACTGAAGTTCTACACCGAAGAAGGCAACTGGGACATCGTCGGCAACAACACGCCAGTGTTCTTCATCCGCGATCCGTTGAAATTCCCGGACTTTATTCATACCCAGAAACGTCTGCCGCAAAGCAATCTGAAAAGCGCGCAAATGATGTGGGACTTTTGGTCGCACTCACCTGAGGCGTTGCACCAGGTCACCATTCTGTTCTCGGACCGTGGCATCCCCGATGGCTACCGTCACATGCACGGCTTCGGCAGCCACACCTACAGTCTGATTAACGCCAATGGCGAACGTCACTGGGTGAAGTGGCACTACAAGACCAAGCAAGGGATCAAAAACCTGACTCCGGCAGATGCGGCGCGCCTAGCTGGTACCGATCCCGATTACGCACAGCGTGATCTGTTCGGCGCGATCGAGCGCGGTGATTTTCCGAAATGGCGCGTGTGCATCCAGATCATGACCGAGGCTCAGGCCGCAGCGCACTACGAGAACCCGTTTGACGTGACCAAGACCTGGTCGCAAAAAGAGTTTCCGCTGATCGAAGTGGGCGAGTTGGAGCTTAACCGCAACCCGCAGAACTATTTTGCTGAGGTCGAACAAGCGGCGTTCGGGCCGAGCAACATGGTCCCGGGTGTCGGTTTGTCGCCTGACCGCATGCTGCAAGGTCGAGTGTTCGCTTACGCCGATGCTCACCGCTACCGCATTGGCACCAACCACCAGCAGCTGCCGGTGAACGCACCTCGCAGTCCGGTGAACAGCTATCAGCGCGACGGTTCGATGGCGTTTGGCAGCAATGGCGGTGCGACACCTAACTACGAGCCGAACAGCTACATCGAATCGCCGAAACAAGCGCCTCGCTATGCAGAGCCAGCGCTGGCGCTGAGTGGTGCGGCCGATCGTTACGATCATCGCGATGATACTGACTACTACAGCCACGCGGGTGCGCTGTTCCGTCTGATGAGCGATGCGCAGAAAACGCTGCTGATAAACAACATTGCTGGTGCAATGGCAGGGGTTTCCGGAGACGTGGTTGATCGTCAACTACAGCACTTCTTCAAGGCCGACCCGGCGTATGGAGAAGCAATCGCAAAGGCGTTGGGCGTACAGCTTAACGAAGTCTAAACGAGAAGCAGAACCGCCCTCATTAGGGCGGTTTTTGCGTTATTTAAACCACTTTTCTCAGAATATCTTCGCTTTTATCGCGTAGGCAGAGTGACCAAACAGTCTGCTTGGTTCAGACTACAGACTTTCAAGCAGGGAGATGTAGGGCGATGCAAGGCCACCCAGACGTAATCGATTACCTCAACACGTTGCTGACCGGCGAATTGGCGGCGCGTGATCAATATTTCGTCCATTCGCGGATGTATGAGGACTGGGGTTTCACCAAGCTCTACGAACGTATCAACCACGAGATGGAAGAAGAGGCCGGGCACGCTGATGCCCTGATGCGTCGGATTCTGATGCTCGAAGGCACGCCGCGCATGCGTCCGGACGACCTTGATGTCGGCACTACCGTGCCGGACATGCTCGCCGCTGACCTGCGACTGGAATACAAGGTCCGCGCCGCGCTCTGCAAGGGCATCGAGCTCTGCGAGCAGCACAAGGACTATGTCAGCCGCGAGATGCTGCGGGTTCAATTGCATGACACCGAAGAAGACCACACCTACTGGCTTGAAAAGCAGATGGGTCTGATCAAGTTGATTGGTCTGGAGAATTACCTGCAATCGCAGTTCTGATTCTGCTTTGTAGGAGCACGGCTTGCCTGCGATGGCGTCCTCGAAATCGCCATCGCGAGCAAGCTTTGCTCCTACAGACACAAGACACAAAAAAGCCCCTGTCACTGATGAAGTGACAGGGGCTTTTTCTTGGCCGTGATTCAAGCCTTGTCGCGAGCCAGCAGCGGTTTGAGATAGAAGCCGGTGTGCGACTGTTTCATCTCCGACACTTCCTCTGGCGTACCGACGGCAATGATCTGGCCACCCTTGGAACCACCTTCCGGCCCCAGGTCCACCAACCAGTCAGCGGTTTTGATGACATCAAGGTTATGTTCGATCACCACCACAGTGTTGCCGTGGTCGCGCAATCGATGCAAGACGTCGAGCAGCTGCTGAATATCCGCGAAGTGCAGGCCGGTCGTCGGCTCATCGAGGATATACAGCGTCTTGCCGGTATCGCGCTTGGACAGTTCACGGGACAGCTTCACCCGCTGGGCTTCGCCACCTGACAGCGTGGTCGCTGATTGCCCGAGCTTGATGTACGACAGGCCGACATCCATCAGCGTCTGAAGCTTGCGCGCCAGGGCCGGAACCGCGTCGAAGAACACCCGCGCTTCCTCGATTGTCATCTCGAGGGTTTCGTGGATGTTCTTGCCCTTGTACTTGATCTCCAGGGTTTCGCGGTTGTAGCGCTTGCTCTTGCAGACGTCGCACGGGACATAGATGTCCGGCAGGAAGTGCATTTCCACCTTGATCAGGCCATCGCCCTGACACGCTTCGCAACGTCCGCCCTTCACGTTGAAGGAGAAGCGTCCAGGACCATAACCGCGGGAGCGGGACTCCGGCACACCGGCGAACAGTTCGCGAATCGGTGTGAACAACCCGGTGTAGGTCGCCGGGTTGGAGCGTGGCGTTCGACCGATGGGGCTCTGGTCGATGTCGACAACCTTATCCAGATGCTCCAGGCCTTTGATGCTGTCGTGAGCGGCCGCTTCGAGCGTCGTCGCACCGTTCAATGCCGTAGCGCTAAGCGGGAACAGGGTGTTGTTGATCAGCGTCGACTTGCCCGAACCGGACACGCCGGTTACACAGGTCAGCAGGCCGATTGGAATGTCCAGATCGACATTGCGCAAGTTGTTGCCACGGGCGCCCTTGAGGGACAGCGACAACTTCTTGTTACGCGGCGTGCGTTTGGCCGGGACTGCAATCTTCACCCGGCCCGACAAGTATTTGCCGGTCAGTGAATCTGGATGAGCCATGACTTCGGCTGGCGTCCCTTCGGCGACAATGTGCCCGCCGTGTACACCTGCACCCGGACCGATATCCACCACGTAGTCAGCCAGGCGAATCGCATCTTCGTCGTGCTCGACCACGATCACCGTGTTGCCGATGTCCCGCAAGTGCTTGAGGGTGCCGAGCAGCCGATCGTTGTCCCGCTGGTGCAAACCAATTGACGGTTCGTCGAGAATGTACAGAACGCCCACCAGGCCTGCGCCGATCTGACTGGCCAGACGGATACGCTGCGCTTCACCACCGGACAATGTGTCGGCGCTGCGATCCAGCGACAAGTAGTCCAGGCCAACGTTGACCAGGAACTGCAGTCGCTCGCGAATTTCCTTGAGAATCTTGTCGGCAATTTCGCCGCGACGGCCAGTGAGCTTCAGCACGCCGAAGTATTCACAGGCATCGCCAATCGGCAGATTAGTCACCGCCGGCAGCGTCTTCTCGCCCACCCACACATGCCGAGCCTCACGACGCAGGCGAGTACCGCGGCAATCCGGGCAAGGCTGGGTGCTGAGGAATTTGGCCAGCTCTTCACGCACCGAGGCGGACTCGGTTTCGCGGTAGCGGCGTTCCAGATTCGGTACGATGCCTTCGAACGGGTGCGAACGTTTGACGATGTCACCACGGTCGTTCAGGTATTTGAAGTCAACGTTCTGCGACCCGCTGCCGTGCAGGATGAACTTCTGCTGATCGGCGGGCAGTTCGTTGAACGGCACTTCCAGGCTGAACTTGTAGTGCGAAGCCAACGAGCCGAGCATCTGGAAGTAATAGACGTTGCGCCGGTCCCAGCCACGAATCGCGCCTTCTGCGAGCGTCAGTTCGCCATTGACCAATCGCTTGATGTCGAAGAACTGCTTAACGCCCAGGCCATCGCAAGTCGGGCAAGCGCCAGCCGGGTTGTTGAAGGAGAACAGCTTGGGTTCCAGCTCGCTGATGGCATGACCGCAGATCGGGCAGGCGAAGCGCGCGGAAAAGATGATTTCTTCGCCGGGCTCGTCGTCCATTGGCGCGACCAGGGCGATGCCGTCCGCCAGCTTCAGCGCGGTTTCGAACGATTCGGCCAGGCGCTGTTGCAGGTCGGCGCGGACCTTGAAGCGGTCGACCACCACATCGATCGAGTGCTTCTTCTGCTTATCCAGCTTCGGCAATTCGTCCAGCTCACAGAGCCTGCCGTTGACCCGGGCTCGCACAAAGCCCTGGGCGCGCAGTTCTTCGAAGACCGAAAGGTGTTCGCCTTTACGCTCGCGGATCACCGGGGCCAGCAGCATGAGTTTGCTGCCCTCCGGTTGGGCGAGGACCAGGTCGACCATTTGGCTGACGGTCTGCGCTTCCAGCGGAATGTCGTGATCCGGGCAACGCGGAATACCCACGCGGGCATACAGCAGGCGCAGGTAGTCGTAGATTTCAGTGATGGTGCCGACCGTCGAACGCGGGTTGTGCGAGGTCGACTTCTGTTCGATGGAAATGGCTGGCGACAATCCTTCGATGGTGTCGACGTCAGGTTTTTCCATCATCGACAAAAATTGCCGGGCGTACGCCGACAACGATTCGACGTAGCGGCGCTGGCCTTCGGCGTATAGCGTGTCGAACGCCAGGGACGATTTGCCGGATCCGGACAGGCCGGTGATGACGATCAGTTTGTCCCGTGGCAGGGTCAGGTCGATGTTCTTCAGGTTGTGGGTTCGGGCCCCACGAATCAGGATCTTGTCCAAAGTGGCCTCGCTCGGCGGGCGTCGAAAACGTAGGAGTATACGGCCAAATACTGGATGGATGCACACTATCGAATGAGCGGGTTGCAGCCTTACATGAAGAGTCTGTCAGCAGAGCGCGTCAAAGCGTCGCGATATACCCCGTCAATCGATGGGACTGGTAGAATCGCCGCCGGTTCACATGAGGTTTTTCCATGCACGATCCCCACAGCGAACGCATGAGTGGCAGTGAGACCCGCGCGGCAAGCGGTCTGGCCCTGGTGTTCGCCTTCCGTATGCTTGGCATGTTCATGGTGTTGCCGGTACTGGCGACCTATGGGATGGATCTGGCAGGAGCGACCCCGGCCCTCATCGGGCTGGCGATTGGCGCTTACGGCCTGACCCAGGCGATCTTCCAGATTCCGTTCGGCTTCATTTCCGACCGCATCGGCCGTCGTCCGGTGATTTACCTGGGGCTGATCGTCTTCGCCCTCGGTAGCGTGCTGGCGGCCAATGCCGATTCGATCTGGGGCGTGATCGCCGGACGAATCCTGCAAGGCGCCGGGGCGATTTCCGCGGCGGTGATGGCGTTGCTGTCAGACCTGACCCGTGAACAGCATCGGACCAAAGCCATGGCCATGATCGGCATGACGATCGGTCTGTCGTTCGCTGTCGCGATGGTTGTAGGACCGTTGCTGACCCGCGCCTTCGGCCTGTCCGGGTTGTTCCTCGCCACGGGCGGCATGGCGCTGTTCGGCATCGTGATCGTGATGTTCATGGTGCCGCGCTCGACCGGGCCGTTGCAGCACCGCGAGTCCGGTGTTGCGCGCCAGGCGCTGATACCGACGCTCAAACACCCGGACCTGCTGCGTCTGGACCTGGGCATTTTTGTGTTGCACGCGATGTTGATGTCGAGCTTCGTTGCGTTGCCGTTGGCGCTGGTCGAAAAAGCCGGGCTGCCCAAAGAGCAGCATTGGTGGGTGTACCTGACCGCGCTGCTGATTTCCTTCTTCGCCATGATCCCGTTCATTATCTACGGCGAGAAGAAACGCAAAATGAAACGAGTTTTACTCGGCTCCGTCACGACGCTGATGCTCACTGAGCTATTCTTCTGGCAGTTCGGCGATAGTTTGCGAGCTCTGGTGATCGGAACGGTGGTGTTCTTTACCGCGTTCAACTTGCTGGAAGCTTCTCTACCATCGCTGATCAGCAAGGTTTCACCGGCAGGCGGCAAAGGCACGGCGATGGGTGTTTATTCCACCAGCCAGTTCCTTGGCTCGGCGCTCGGTGGCATCCTCGGCGGTTGGCTGTTCCAGCATGGCGGTTTGTCGGTTGTATTCCTTGGATGCGCCGGCCTGGCTGCCCTCTGGCTGGCCTTTGCTGTTACCATGCGCGAACCACCTTATGTCACGAGCCTGCGCTTGCCGTTGTCGCCCGAGGCGATCCGCGAAGCGGGTCTGGTTGAGCGCCTGAAGGCCGTCGTAGGGGTAACAGATGCGGTGATCGTTGCTGATGAAGCGGCGATTTACATCAAATTGGACACAGAACTATTGGATCGCACCACCCTTGAACGCCTGGTGAACAACCCGGCCGGGGCAGCGTGCGTAGCCTAGGAGAACGTTATGGCCCGTGGGGTTAACAAAGTCATATTGGTCGGCACTTGCGGCCAGGATCCCGAAGTTCGCTACTTGCCTAACGGTAACGCCGTGACCAACCTGAGTCTGGCGACCAGCGAACAGTGGACCGACAAGCAAACCGGTCAGAAGGTCGAGAAGACCGAATGGCACCGTGTGTCGATGTTCGGCAAAGTGGCCGAAATCGCCGGCGAGTACCTGCGTAAAGGTTCGCAAGTCTACATCGAAGGCAAGCTGCAGACCCGCGAGTGGGAAAAAGACGGTATCAAGCGTTACACCACTGAAATCGTGGTCGACATGCAAGGCACCATGCAGCTGTTGGGCGGCCGTCCACAGCAGGGCGACCAACAAGGCGGGGGCAATAACTACCAGCAGTCCGCTCCAGCCCCACGCCAACAGGCTCCGCGTCCGCAGCAGTCGGCAGCACCGCAACAGTCGCGTCAGGCTCCGGCTCCACAGCAGGCTGCTCCGCAACCGGCTCCGGATTTCGACAGCTTTGATGACGATATTCCGTTCTAAAAAGCAGCTATCCAGTCAGTAACAAAAAAGCGAAGCCACCTGGCTTCGCTTTTTTGTTGGCGCTATTAACTGGATAACGCGGTCACATTGGCCCGTGCCGAGTGCAGTTTCTTGTAGCTTTCGATCAACCGCAGGTGCCTGTCGAGCCCCTCCAGTTTCAAACTGGTCGGCGTCAAGCCATGGAAACGCACGCTGCCGTCCACCGATCCGATCGCTGCATCCGTGCGCTCGTTGCCAAACATCCGACGGAAGTTGGCCTCGTAGTCTTCCAGTTCCAGGTCTTCGTCCAGCTTCATCTCCAACACCACATTGACCGCCTGGTAGAACAAACCACGCTCAACCGTGTTGTCGTTGTACTGCAGGAACATTTCTACCGCCTCTTTCGCCTCTTCATATTGCTGCAAGGCGAGATAAATCAGCAGCTTCAACTCAAGAATCGTCAGCTGACCCCACGCCGTATTGTCGTCAAATTCGATGCCGATCAGGCTGGTGATGTCGGTGTAGTCGTCCAGCTCACTTTCCACCAGACGCTCAACCAGCGATTGCAGTTCTTCTTCGTCCAGGCGATGCAGGTTGAGGATATCGGCGCGGAAGAACAGCGCTTTGTTGGTGTTGTCCCAGATCAGATCGTCCGCAGGATAGATTTCCGAATAGTCCGGCACCAGGATGCGGCACGCCTTGGCGCCGATATGCTCGTAGACCGCCATGTACACTTCCTTGCCCATGCCTTCGAGAATGCCGAACAAGGTCGCGGCTTCCTCGGTATTCGAGTTTTCACCCTGGCCGGAGAAGTCCCACTCCACGAATTCGTAATCCGATTTGGCACTGAAGAAGCGCCACGACACAACGCCGCTGGAGTCGATAAAGTGCTCGACGAAGTTGTTCGGCTCGGTCACCGCATGGCCTTCAAACGTCGGCTGGGGCAGGTCGTTGAGGCCTTCGAAGCTGCGGCCCTGCAACAATTCGGTCAGGCTGCGTTCCAGCGCCACTTCCAGGCTCGGGTGCGCGCCGAACGAGGCGAACACACCGCCGGTACGCGGGTTCATCAACGTGACGCACATCACCGGGAATTCACCCCCCAGGGACGCATCCTTCACCAACACGGGGAATCCCTGCTCTTCCAGCGCCTGAATACCGGCCAGTATGGCGGGGTACTTCGCCAGCACGCTGGCCGGCACATCCGGGAGTGCGAATTCGCCTTCGATGATTTCGCGCTTTACCGCGCGCTCGAAGATCTCCGACAGGCACTGCACCTGGGCTTCGGCCAGTGTGTTACCGGCGCTCATGCCGTTGCTCAGGAAAAGGTTTTCAATCAGGTTGGACGGGAAGTACACCACCTCGCCGTCCGACTGGCGCACGTACGGCAACGAGCAGATGCCGCGCTCTTCATTGCCCGAGTTGGTGTCGATCAGGTGGGAACCACGCAACTCGCCGTCGCGGTTGTAAATCTTCAGGCAATACTCGTCGAGAATCTCAGTTGGCAGCTCATCTTTACGGCCAGGCTTGAACCAGCGCTCGTTCGGGTAATGCACAAACGCAGCGTTGGCGATGTCTTCGCCCCAGAACTGGTCGTTGTAGAAGAAGTTGCAGTTGAGTCGTTCGATAAACTCGCCCAACGCCGACGCCAACGCGCCTTCCTTGGTCGCACCCTTGCCGTTGGTAAAGCACATCGGTGAGTGCGCGTCGCGGATATGCAGCGACCACACATTGGGCACGATATTGCGCCACGAGGCGATTTCAATCTTCATGCCCAGGTTCGCCAGAATGGCAGACATGTTGGCGATGGTTTGCTCCAGTGGCAGATCCTTGCCGGCGATATAAGTACTCGCCTCGGAGTTAGAAGCAGGCATCAGCAACGCCTGGGCATCGGCGTCGAGGTTTTCCACCTCTTCGATCACAAACTCGGGCCCGGCTTGCACCACTTTTTTCACGGTGCAACGGTCGATGGAGCGCAGGATGCCCTGGCGGTCCTTGTCGGAGATGTCCGCCGGTAGCTCGACCTGGATCTTGAAAATCTGGTTGTAACGGTTTTCCGGGTCAACAATGTTGTTCTGCGACAAGCGGATGTTTTCGGTGGGGATGCTGCGAGTGTCGCAGTACAACTTCACGAAATACGCCGCACACAACGCCGACGACGCCAGGAAGTAATCGAACGGACCCGGTGCCGAGCCATCGCCCTTGTAGCGGATAGGTTGATCGGCCACCACCGTGAAGTCGTCGAACTTGGCTTCAAGTCGAAGGTTGTCGAGAAAGTTGACCTTGATTTCCATGGGGGATTACCAGAATAACGGCTAGACGATTTGGCCGCCATTATCCGGCTTTTCGGCCGTAAGTCTCAGAAAAAAGGCCAGTCATGTGCGCACGCGACTGGCCTTCTTTGTTGGGGAATGTCGGATTGCAAGCGTTGATCAGTGATGCGCCGCCAGGAACTCGTCAGTGGACACCACGCTGGCGTAGGCAAAACACAGGGCCGACATGAAGGCGGCGTGCACGTGGGCTGCCGGGACAGTGACGCCGTTGAACTCCAGATCACGGGTAGCACAGGCGTCGTGGATCACTGTGACGGTGTAGCCAAAGTCGGCGGCGGCGCGGGTGATGCCATCGACGCACATGTGGCTCATGCTGCCGACGACCACCAGTTCCTTGATGCCTTGCTCGTCGAGAATCGATTTCAGATCGGTTTCGCGGAACGAGTTGACGAAGTGTTTGAGCACGACCGGTTCGTCGGCGCGGTTGAGGACTTTGGGGTGCAGCTTCGCGCCCTCCGAGCCCGGAGTGAAAAAGGGCGCTTCGTCGGAGGTGAATTCGTGGCGGATGTGCACCACCGAATCACCGGTGTCGCGAAAGGCTTTGATCAGCCGTGCAGCGTTGTCCGCGGCGGCGTCGGCGCCGACCAGCGGCCATTTGCCTTGGGGGAAGTAGTCGTTTTGGATATCAACTACGATGAGTGCTTGCTTGGCCATGACTGTTTCCTCGAAGAGCTTGTTGGTGTGGAATGGAGTATTGGCTCTGGCAGGCCGTCCGAGGATTGGCGGCACCGACAATAGAAGGGGGAAAACTGACAATGGATGTAGAAAGGGCAATCGCCGAGCTGGGTGTGCTGATCTATCCCGGTGCGCAGATGGCGGCGGTGCATGGGTTGACGGACTTGTTTGGGGTGGCGAACCGGATTGCCGCCGAACATCAGGCGGCGCAGTTGCCGTTGCTGCGGGTCAGCCATTGGCAGGTTGATGGCGATCAGGCGCCCGAGCGGGTCTATGACAGTCATCCCGCTGCGGACGGTGCGTTGGTGGCGGTGTTGATCCCGCCGTCGATTGCCGGTTTTTCCGAAGGCCAGGCACCGCAGGCGCTGTTTCGCTGGCTGCGTCAGCAACATGCCAATGGCGCGACACTTGGCGGGGTTTGTGTGGGGTCGATTCTGTTGGCCGAGAGCGGCCTGCTCGACGGTCGTAGCGCCACCACCCACTGGACCTCGGCCAAAACCTTCGCCGAGCGTTATCCGGCGATCAAGCTCAAGGCCGACACACCCATCGTTGATGACGGCGACCTGATCACCACGGCGGGGCTGATGGCCTGGTCCGAACTGGGCTTGCGTCTGGTCAACCGTCTGCTGGGGCCGAGTATCGCCACCAGCACCGCGCGGTTTTTGGTGGTGGAACACAGCGACAGCGCAAGTGAGTGCGGCAGCAATTTTTCACCCATTCTCAGCCATGGCGATGCTTCGATTCTCAAGGTCCAGCATTGGCTGCAGAGCACCGGAGCGACCGATGTGTCGGTGGCGACGATGGCCGAGCGGGCAGGGCTGGAAGAGCGCACGTTCCTGCGTCGATTTCGTGCGGCAACCGGGCTCAAACCCACCGAGTATTGCCAGCACTTGCGGGTTGGCAAAGCCCGGGAAATGCTCGAGTTCACCAACGGCACCATCGATCACATTGCCTGGACGGTGGGGTATCAGGATCCGAGTGCGTTTCGGGCGACGTTCAAGAAAATTACCGGGTTGGCGCCGAGTGACTACCGGACACGGTTTGGGGTGACACCCTCAGCCGTGGCTCGGTAGCCAGATCACAAAAGAACAAAAATGTGGGAGCGGGCTTGCTCGCGAATGCGGTGTGTCATTCGGCATTAATATCGACTGACAGATTGCATTCGCGAGCAAGTCGGATCGCCGCACCGCCGCTCCCACATTTTGATCTGTGTACGTCTTCGGTCGTGCAAAATGCAGGAGTCTTGAAGGCTGTCGTGCAGAATCAAACAGGCAGGGTGCCATCATGTTTTTCGCAACGGGCTGATTTGAAAAGCGTTTGTCTTCGGCTCCCCTTGGCCTGATCTCTGCACCCCTTCAACTACATTCATCAAGCGCAGATTGAAGGGGGACGCATGACCCCGGCAAATCGCAAGAAACTGGTGGTCGCCCACTCCGTGCACGCCGAGGCTCCGTTGCACGAAGTGGAAACCAATCGTGCGCTGGCCCGTTGGCTGGCGCAGATCCTGGGGCTTAAATACGGCGGCAGTTACGACCCCGAACTGCACAACGGGCGAGACCTGTATCTGTTGCCGACCCAGACACTTGTGGGCGCCGCTGCCGCCCGGCAATTGGGCGTCAAGGGGCCGGAGGATTTGTGGGGCGGTTACGTTGAGCATGATTTCATCTGCACCAAAGCCATCAGTCACGGGTTGCGCAACAAAAATGCTCGCGCTCCGCAAGGCTGGTCTCCGTTGTTTTGCGAACGTGTGCGCAGCGTGGTGCTCGACGGCCTCAGTGTTTTTTCCATGGACGATGCGCGGCCCGCGGCAGAACACCTGCTCTACACCGGCCCGATCCGCATCAAGCCGATTCATGCCTGCGCCGGACGCGGTCAGGAAGTCATCGAAAGCCTCGACCAGTTCGATGCCATCCTCGCCAGACCCGAGGCCAAAGCCCTGTTCACCGAAGGCGTGGTGCTGGAGCAGGACCTGGACCACGTGATCACCCACAGCGTTGGTCAGAGTTTTATCGGTGACACGGTGCTGAGTTATTGCGGTGATCAATACTTGACCGAAGACGGTCAGGGCGAGCAGGTTTATGGAGGGTCCAACCTGCTGGTGGTGCGGGGTGACTACGACGATCTGCTCGAACTGGAACTGCCGGACGACGTTCGGCTGGCGATCCGCCAAGCGCAAGTGTTCGACCGTGCCGCGGATGAGGCTTATCCCGGTTTCTACGCTTCGCGGCGCAACTACGACATCGCCCAAGGCGTGGACAGTAACGGCAAACCGCGCAGCGGCGTGCTCGAGCAGTCCTGGCGGATGGGCGGTGCCAGCAGCGCCGAAGTCGCCGCCTTGCAAAGCTTTGTCAACGACCCCGGCATGCGCGCGATTCGCGTGTCGTCGGTCGAGACCTACAGCGACCAGCCGCTGCCGGCGGACGCCATCGAGGTGTATCGCGGGCCGGCGCAAAACAGTGACTTTCTACTCAAGTACGTAACGGTTAAATCCTATGACGGCTAGAAGCGAAACCATTCAGATCGACATCGACGATGAGCAGATGGTCGGGACTTTTCTCAGCCCGAAATCAAAAGTCCCCGGCGTGCTCTTTGTGCACGGTTGGGGCGGCAGTCAGGAGCGGGACCTGGAACGGGCGAAAGGCATCGCCGGGTTGGGTTGTGTTTGCCTGACGTTCGACTTGCGCGGGCACACCGAGGGGGCCGGACTTGCGCTGAATCGAGTCACGCGCGAAGACAACCTGCGCGACCTGCTGGCGGCGTATGACCGCCTGCTCGCGCACCCGGCGCTCGATACCTCGGCGATTGCCGTGGTCGGCACCAGTTATGGCGGTTATCTTGCCTCGATCCTGACCTCATTGCGTCCGGTGCGCTGGTTGGCACTGCGGGTGCCGGCGCTGTATCGCGATGATCAATGGCACACGCCCAAACGTGACCTGGACAAGCTCGATTTACGTGATTACCGCAGCACGATCGTCCGAGCCGACAGCAATCGCGCGCTGCATGCCTGTTCGCAATTCACCGGGGATGTGCTGTTGGTCGAGTCAGAGACTGACGACTACGTACCGCACGCAACCATCATGAGTTACCGCGCGGCTTGTCAGCAGACGCACTCGCTGACTCACCGGATTATCGACGGCGCCGATCACGCCTTGAGCGAACCCGTTTCGCAGCAGGCGTACACCTCGATTCTGGTGGGCTGGATCACCGAGATGGTGGTGGGCGAGCGGTTGAGCATTATTCAGTCATCGTGAAAAAACGGACGGCTAATGCCTCGGTTTCTTCGAAATCCGCAACGACTTGGCCTTGGCTTCCACGATCAGGTACATCACCAGGGTAATCAGTAGCGGCAGGATGAAGTAGATCGCCCGATACGCCAGTAATCCGGCCACCAGGCTGCCTCGGGACACTTCGTGTTGCAGCAGCGCCACGAACACCGCTTCAAGCACGCCGAGCCCGGCAGGAATGTGTGTGATAACCCCGGCAATCGCGCTGATCAACAACACCCCAAGCACCAGTGGGTAATCCAGCTTGCTCGGCAGCAAGGTGAAAATCACCGCCGCCATCAGCGACCAGTTCAGCGCCCCGAGGGCCAGTTGCAGCACCGCCATGCGCAGGGACGGCAGGTCGATTTCCACCCCGCGAATCGCCCACTCCCGTCGCCTGGAAAACTGACACGCTGCCAGGTACCCCGCGCTCACCAGCAGCAACAACACCCCCACACCTTGCAAGGCGTCGCTGCTCAGCTTCCAGCCTGGCGGCATTCGCACCAGTCCGCTGCTGAACACTGCACCGGCAATTACCATGTAGCCGAACCAGTTTGTCGCCAGGCTCAACCCGAGAATTTTCGCGATGTTGCCCTTGCTCACCCCAAGTCGCGAATACAGCCGATAGCGCATGGCAATGCCGCCGACCCACGCGCTCAGGTTGAGGTTGAAGGCATAGCTGATAATCCCCACCGGCAGGATCTGCTTCCACGTCAGGTCCTGGCGAATGTAGGTGCGGCCGATCAGGTCGAAGCAGGCGTAAACCAGAAAACTCACCAACGTCAGAGCGGAGGCGATGATCAGCGTACGCACCTTGAAATCTGCAAGGTTGTCGAACACTTCATCCCATTCGATGCGCTGGGCAAGCAGGGTGAACAGCACGATCAGCGCCAGGAAAAACAGCATTGTCAGCGGCCGTTTCCAGCGGTTCCAGCGGGATTTGCCCGGCGTTTCGGCGTGGGTCGCGGGTTGTGTATCAGAGTGGCTCATCAGGTGTCACTCCCGGCGGAATGGGAAAAGGGTTTCAGGCGCGGCTTGTGCGCCGGCAGCCAACCGGCCCAGGCCGGGAAGTGCCGCAGGAAGTGAAACACCAGAAAGCCGACGGTCATGTGCCAGACCCGTCCGCGCGGGGACTTGTCTGCGGACATGACCTTGCAATGGTTGTTACTCAGGTCTTCGAGGCGCTCGAACAGGTCGCGGTTGAAGGCGCGATCACGGATCAACACATTGGCTTCCAGGTTCAAGGACAGGCTCAACGGGTCGAGGTTACTCGAACCGACCGTGCTCCAATCCTCATCCACCAGCGCGACTTTGCCGTGCAGCGGACGGTCGCAATATTCGTAAATCAGCACACCGGATTTGAGCAGGTAGTCATAGGTCATGCGCGCGGCGAGTTTGGCCGCCAGCATGTCGGGCTGACCTTGCAGGATGAGGCGCACATCGACGCCACGGCGCGCCGCGTTGCGGATCTCGCGCAGCAGGCGATAGCCCGGAAAGAAGTAGGCATTGGCGATCACCACCCGGCGCTGGGCAGTGCGAAGAACCTGTCGGTAAACCTCTTCGATGTCGGTCGGATGTTCGCCGTTGTCGCGGTACACCAGGCGAACCTGGCCGTCATGATCGGTGAACGCCAGCTCCGAGCGCCGTTGTCTGCGGCGTTGCCACCAGTATTTGGCGCGAGCCGGGCGACCGCTTTGCAGCAAGGCGAAGTGATGGATGTCGGCCACCGCCGGGCCTTGCACTTCAACGGAATAATCCTGTTTGGCCTCAGGGCCGAAGTCAGCCAAATGGTCGGCAGAAAAGTTGATGCCGCCGATGAACGCAATCGTGCCATCGACTACCACGATCTTGCGGTGCAGGCGGCGGAACCAGTTGGTGCGGATGCCCAGAGTTTTGGGCGCCGGGTCGAAAATCTGGATGCGCACGCCGGCCTCACTCAGGGCGGCGAGGTACCCCGTACTCAGTTCACCGCAGCCAAAGCCATCGAGACTGGCGGTGATTCGCACACCGCGTTGAGCGGCTGCGATCAGTACTTCCTGCAGCTCATCACCGACCTTGTCCTCAAACACAATGAAGGTTTCCAGGAGGATTTCAGTCTTGGCCTGACGCATCGCCTCGAACACCCGAGGGAAATACGCTTCGCCGTTTTCCAGCAGCTCTACGCGGTTGTTGCCTTGCCAGCCATATTCGACGTCGACCACGCCCGGCTCACGAATCGGCGGGGTTGTGGATAAGTGCTCCACGTTGGTTTTATCCATCGATGGGCTGCTCAAAGCTCGATCTCCACCGACAGCGGTGCATGGTCGGAAAGGTGTGACCAGGGCCGCGCGGCCAGCACTTGCGGCTGACTGGCCTTGAGGTTGCGCACGTAGATGCGGTCAAGGCGCAATGCCGGCAAGCGTGCTGGAAAACTGCGCGCCGGTTTGCCGTGGAGTTCGGCGAAAACCTCCCGTAGACCGCTGGGTTTGAGCAGTGCGTCGGCACGCTGGCGCCAGTCGTTGAAATCACCGGCAACGATCACCGGGGCATCGCTGGGCAGTTCTTCGAGGCGCTGGGCCAGCAACTTGAGTTGTTCGGTGCGGTGGGTTTCGCGAAGACCCAGATGCACACAAATGGCATGCACTTCCTGGCCGTCACCGGGCAGGCGCAGCACGCAATGCAGGATGCCGCGGTTCTCGTGACCGCTGATGGAGACGTCGAGGTTGTCGTGGCGAATGATCTGGAATTTCGACAGCAGCGCATTGCCGTGATCGCCCGCCGGATAGACCGCGTTGCGCCCATAGGCGAACTGCGGCCACAGGGTGTCGGCGAGGAATTCGTATTGCGGCATCGCCGGCCAATTGCTGTAGCGCTGGGGATGACGCTCGTGGGTGCCGTGGACTTCCTGCAAAAACACCACGTCGGCGGACACGCTGCGCACCGCTTCACGCAATTCCGGCAGGATGAAACGCCGGTTGAGCGCGGTGAATCCCTTGTGCGTGTTGACCGTCAGCACGGTAAAGCGGCGTACGGAGGTGATGATGGGTTGCTGTTCGTCGGTGGTGCCGACCGGTTCGGAAATGCTCATGACAGCACTCCTTCGGCGGCCCGTTCACCGGGTCGGGTGGCGAGGTCTTTATCCAGATGAAAGCGCTCCAGCAAGCGGCGGGCATCGAAGGGCGCGCGGACTTTGATGTCGTTGTCGAAATAGCAAAACACCTCACGGGACTTGCGCGCCTTGGGCTTTTGCCGGGGGGCGATCAGCTGCGGGTCGGGCGGTTGCTGACCGTGGTGCCAAGCCTCGATCCGGTCACCCCAACGCTTCAGAGCCTCGGGGGTGTAACCGCTGGCATAGAGTTCTTCGGCACCGTGCAGGCGCAGGTAAACGAAGTCGCTGGTGAGGTCTTCGCGGTACGGCCATTTACCGGCGGTGTCGGCGATCACCAGCGCAGCATTGTGGCGTTTGAGCAGGCGGATGAAGGCGGGGTCGACGAAGCTCTCGTTTCTGATTTCTACGGCATGGCGCAAAGGCTTTTTTCCGTGGGCCTTCAGGCTGGCGTGACCGTTCAGGTGCGAATCATGCTGGCGGGCGAGGGCGGCGGCCTCTTCGGTGTTGTGGGGCAACTGCTCGAGAAAGGTCTCGAACAACTCGGCATCGAATTTGAAGTTGGGCGGGAATTGCCAGAGGATCGGGCCGAGTTTTTCCTTGAGTTCCAGCACCCCGGACGCAAAGAAATTCGCCAGGGGTTTATGGATGTCCCGCAGTCGCCTGATGTGGGTGATGAAACGCGGGGCTTTGACGCTGAAAACGAAGCCCCTTGGGGTTTCGGCGTACCACTGGGCATAACGTTCGGGCCGTTGCAGGGCGTAAAACGATCCATTGATTTCGATGCTGTTGACCGCCCGTGAGGCGAATTGCAATTCGCGCTTGTGGGTCAGCCCCTTCGGGTAGAAATCCCCCCGCCAGGGCGTGTAGCGCCAGCCTGAAATACCGATGTGGATCGCCGCCATATCCCCTCCCGTCTGATGGTCTTTCGGACTGCCCCTGTCTTTTGATGACTGTGGGGCGGGCGAGAAAGTTTCGACGGGACTACGGACGGTACACGCTCGACAAAATACCGCAGATCAAATGTGGGAGCGGGCTTGCTCGCGAAAGCGGTGTGTCAGTCACATCATCGCTGGATGTGCCGCCGCCATCGCGGGCAAGCCCGCTCCCACAGGGGGCATCAGTGGCCTGTGACTACTCGGGTTAAACCTTCAACCGGTTCGGCATACACCGGACCCAATCGATCAAGACGACCGCTCCAAGCGGTCAGCGCCAACGCGACCAGCACCACCAGACCACCGATCCATGCGGTGTGGATCAGGCCCATGTGAGCAACGATCAAACCACCGCCCCACGCGCCACCGGCAATGCCGAGGTTGAACGCGGCGATGTTCAGGCCCGACGCCACGTCCACCGCCTGCGGGGTGTGATGTTCGGCCTGACGCACCACGTAAACCTGCAGGCCCGGTACGTTGCCGAACGCAACCGCACCCCAGACCAGCACGGTGGCCAGGGCCAGCCATGGGTTGCCAGCGGTAAAGGTCAGTACGAACAACACGGCAGCGAGCAGGGCAAAGATGATTTTCAGGGCGCTGATCGGGCCGCGTTTGTCCGCCAGTTTGCCGCCCCAGATATTCCCGACGGCCACCGAGATACCGTAGACCAACAACACCAGGCTGACGGTGCTGGCGCTGAAGCCGGAAATGTCCTGAAGAATCGGAGCCAGGAAGGTGAACGCGATGAACGAGCCGCCGTAACCGACCGCGGTCATGGCGTATACCAGTAGCAGACGGGGTTGCTTGAGCACCTGCAATTGCTGCAACAGTGAAGCCGGTTTGCTGTGGGCAATGTTTTTCGGCACGTAAAGCAGGCTGCCGATGAACGCGATAACCCCCAGTGCAGACACCGCGAGGAAGGTTTCACGCCAGCCGAAATGCTGGCCAATGAACGTCCCCAGTGGCACGCCGGTGACCAGCGCCACCGTCAGGCCGGTGAACATGATGGCGATCGCGCTGGCGGCTTTCTCCTTCGGCACGAGGCTGGTGGCGATGGTCGAGCCAATCGAAAAGAACACCCCGTGGGCCAGGCCGGTGACGATCCGCGCAATGATCAGCGACTCGTAGCTCGGCGCTTTCCAGGCCAGCAGGTTGCCGAGGGTGAACAGCACCATCAGCGACAACAGCAGCAATTTGCGTGGGACTTTGCCAGTGAGGGCGGTCAGCACCGGGGCGCCAATGGCGACGCCCAATGCGTAGAGGCTGACCAGCAGGCCGGCGGACGGCAGGCTGACGCCAAGGTCGGCGCCGATGGTGGGTAACAGGCCAACGATGACGAACTCGGTCGTCCCGATGGCGAAGGCGCTGAGGGTCAGCGCGAGCAAGGCAATGGGCATGGCTGCAACTCCGGTGGATTGATTGATGGAGCGCAGTGTCCGGGTTTGGGTTGTGTGGAAAAATACAGGGATGGGCATTTGATATTTGCCTCACGCGCAAAGATCACCCCGGGTTGAAAATTACCTGTGGCGAGGGGGCTTGCCCCCGTTGGGCTGCGGAGCGGCCCCAAAACCCGTCAATCGGTGTTCTCCAGATACACCGCGAACAATGGATTTACGCCTGCTTCGCAGTCGAACGGGGGCAAGCCCCCTCGCCACAGGGAGTCGCATTGGTGGGCTATCTCACCGCCAAAACCGAACTTGCCTACACTTTCCCGATCAGTTCCTTACAGACCCTTTTGCAGGAGCGCCGCGTTTGTTCAAGCTCAAGACCGCGATACTACTGGGGGCATTGTTGATTCTGGGCAGCAACGAGCTGGAGGCTGCCGCACTGCCGGGTGTGCCGGCGGCGGCCACGGCCACGACACCACTGGCCCACCCCGAACCGCTGGTACAGGGTGGTTTGCTGGGTGCCATCAGTTCGAGCATTGATCAAGTCCAGGGAAAACTCGATCTCAACGAGGACCTGCTGGACGCCTGGCGTCTGCGGGCAGACCGGGCAGCGGTTGAGGTGGATCAACTGGTCAATCATCCATCGTCCCGTTCAAGTTGGAGCGTGGCGGGGGATTTCCTGCTGTTGTCCGGTGTGTGGATTGGCGTTTTCGCGCTGCTCTGGTTGCTTGGCGGGCTGCTCGCCAAACGTCTGTGCCAGAACCGCCTGCTGCTCACTCGCGAGCGCGGTCAGGCATTACTGGGTTATGTGTTGCCCTACACGGTTCCGGCGCTGATCAGCCTGCCGCTGACGCTGTATGTCAGCCACTTTCTGCAAGTGTCCGCCGGCCGGGCGCTGGCATTGTGTTTCGCCTATGCCACCAGCAGCGGCATTTTCGCCGCGTCGTTGCTGTTGTCGCTGGTGGTGCTGTTCAACGCCGGCCACAAGCGCCGGGCGGTGCAGATTATTCGTCGGTACAGCCCACGCCCGCTGTTTTTGATGGGCTTTCTCGTGGCGCTGAGCGACGGCTTGACCAGCCCGCAGATCGCCCGCCTGATCGGCGGCAATCTCACCAGCAGCGTCGCCGTGTTCACCGGGGTGGCGGCTTCGGTCACCTTTGGCATTTTGGTGATCAAGATGCGCCGTCCGGTCGCCCATCTGATCAGCATTTTGCCGTTGGCCCAGCGCCTCAGCCAGCCGGCCTTGCGTGAAATGCTGCGGATCTTTTCCGGGCTCTGGTACTGGCCGATTCTGTTGATGGTGCTGGTGTCGGTGATCAACCTGATCGGCATTGGCGATGACAACCAGAAAGTCCTGCGCTGTGCGCTGTTTACCACGGTGTTGCTGATTGCGACGGTGTTCCTCAGTACGTCGCTTCATCACCTGTTCAAGTCGCGCAGTGAGTTGGCCGTGCGCCGCAGCAGTGCCTACAAAGAACGCTTTATCAGCCTTTCGCACGCGTTGCTGCGCATCGCCCTGGCGGTTGTGTTCATCGATGTCCTTGGGCGCATCTGGGGGGTGTCGCTGTTTGAATTTGCGGTGAGCAATGCGGTCGGCCGGGCGATCAGTGATTCCCTGAGCCGAATCGGTTTGATTTTCCTGGTGACCTGGATGGTCTGGGTGGTGTTGGACACGGCGATTCAGGAAGCCCTGAAACCCCCTGTCAGCAAACGCTCGGCGCGCCAGCCCAGCACCCGGGTCAAAACCATCCTGCCGCTGCTGCGCAACGCGATCAAAATCGTCCTGGTGGTGATCTGCGCCATCACCACCATGGCTAATCTGGGGATCAACGTTGCACCCTTTCTGGCCGGTGCCGGAGTCGTGGGGCTGGCGATCGGTTTCGGTTCCCAGCAGCTGGTGCAAGATGTGATCACCGGATTATTCATCATCATCGAAGACACGTTGTCGATTGGCGATTGGGTGGTGCTCGACTCTGGCCACGCCGGCACCGTCGAAGGCCTGACGATCCGCACCTTGCGCCTGCGCGATGGCAAGGGGTTTGTGCACTCGGTGCCGTTCGGTCAGATCAAGGCCGTAACCAATCAATCGCGGCAATTCGCCTATGCGTTTTTCTCGGTGCAATTCACTTATGACACCGATGTCGACAAGGCTATCGAGTTGATCCGCGAGGCCGGGGATTCCATCCGCGACGATGCGTTCCTCAAGTACAACCTGCAAGGGTCGTTGGATGTGTTTGGTGTCGACAAGATGGACCTTAACGGCGTGGTGCTGACGGCTCAGTTCCGCACGGTGTCGGGCGGGCAGTACGCGGTGAGTCGCGCGTTCAATCAGCGTTTGAAAAAGCTTGTGGATAACAGTCCGTGGGTGCATTTCGCGCAGACTTATCCACAGCAGGTCTTGATGCCCAGGCAGGCTGTTGAGCCGCTGCAAAGCGATGGGCTTGCATCGGAGCATTCATCGGTGTTCCTGTCGGATCAGCCGAGAACCCAATGATTTGAGTGAGCTTACTGGCCCCTTCGCGAGCAAGCCCGCTCCCACAGGGGATCTGTGTCTGAGCAAGGTTTTGTGGCCGACACAGATCCCCTGTGGGAGCGGGCTTGCTCGCGAAGGGGCCGGACCAGACAGCATCAATGCTGGATCAGTTTGATACGGACCTCAGTACTGTCTTGCTGATCCAGCTCCAGCCAGAAAATCTGCTTACCGGCAATCTCGGCAGCGGCGGGCAATCCATCTCGATACACCAATCGATTACTCGCCAATGCCGGTACTTTTGCACCCGGTAAAAGCGTCCCGGCGAGGTTCAGCGGATCAACTCCGCACACGGCAATCAAACTCCCGTCATGCGGCCGTCGCCGCACCTCGCGCAGCAAGGGTATGGCCTCGGGCAACGCAAACTGCTCACCGGCCAAGCCACTGACAAACCGTCCGCCGCGGATCTCGCCCCGAGCTTCCAGCCGATGGAACGTGCGCAGCAATTCCCGCCAGCTCGGCAACCAATCCGCTTCACGTTCCAGCAAGCGCCAGAACACCACGCCGTAGCGTCGGAGCAAGGTCATGGCGATGTGTTCAAGGGTGTCGGTCGGCGTCGGTGCCGGACGTTTGTTATCCACAACCGGAGCTTGCGCGCCGCGTCGCAGCAAGGCCCAGCGCCCGGCATCGTCCATCCCGCCGACGAACGCTCCGCGCCCGCGTCGGCTGCTGCGATTCTGGCGTTTGCTGGCCGGCGTAATCAGTGCTCGCAGACCGGCGAAGCTGTCGGCATTCACCAACCCGGCGCCGACCAATTCCTGCAAGGCGATTTCCAGTTCCGAGCGCAGCAGATGAGCCTCGTGAGTCAGCTCATCGAAGAACAGCGCACCGTGTTCGCTGAGTGCTTCATAAACTTTTTGCGTCTTGGGTGACAGTTCGCTGACCGGCGTCTGCTCGGTCAATCCGCTCCACAATCCGACCTGACTGCGCGGCAGCAGCAGAATCGGTGTGCTGCGCAGCGCCGTGCTGGCGCTTTTGTTGCGTGCGGTCAGCCGCGTCCACACCAGTTTGCCGCTGCGACACAGGTCATCCAGCCAACTCGCTGAATAGTCTTTTATTCGCGCCGGCAAAATATCGCTGTCCCAGGCTGAAGCGGCGGCGGGGTAGCCTTCGAACTGACCGACTATCGCGGGCAATACTGCGTTGCCCTGACCCTGAGTTGCAGCGGACAGATGCTGCCAGTCGAACAGGAAACGCATGAAATCCTGCAACGCCACGGGCTCGATTTCCCGCCGCAGACGCTTGACGGTGTAGCGGTGAATCCGCGCCAGCAGGTGGCGCTCGCACCATTCTTCCTCCGCCGTGCCGGGCGTGAATTGACCGCGCAACACATAGCCTTCGCGTTCCAGTTGCGCCAACGCCTGGGTGACTTGAGTTGCCGGTAAACCGAGCGGTTCGGCAATCGCTTTCAGCGGCAACGGACCGAACGCGCTGAGTCGCGCACGGATCACTTCCAGCACCGCTTCGTCCGCCGTCCAGACTTCATCGAACCCGGGCAACGCCTGCAACGGTGGCTGCAAAATCGCGTGTGGATACATCGCGTTCAGGCACGTCAGCCGCTCCAGTGCCAACCACAGCACTTGCCCGGTATTGACTTGCAAGCGGCTGGCGCGACCGCTGTCGGCCAGGGCGTTCAGCCATTCGAGCCAGTCTGGATTAGCCTGGGCCTCGGCGGCGTTGATGCACGCGAGGCTCATCAACGCCTCATGCATTTCATCGACGCCAGTGGGCGTTGGCCAGGCTTCCTCGCGCACGGCTTGAATCGCGTCCGCATCCAGCGCACCGAGGTCGTCGGTGGACTGTGGATCGCTCCAGCGGCGGTTGAGCACTGCTTGAGTGCGACGCTCTTCCAGCGGCGCATCGTCGAGAAAGGTGTAGGGCCGGGCGCTGAGAATTTCCGCTGCCAGTGGCGAGGGCGCCGGCAGGTCGCGGCTGATCAGGCGGATGTCACCGCGCTCCATGCGCCGCAACAACGCCAGCCAGCCTTCGCTGTCCATGGCCTCGTGCAGGCAGTCGTCTAGGGTTTGTTCCACCAGTGGATGGTCGGGAATTTCCCGTTCGCCGGCGAGGTTTTCCACGCAGGCAATCTGGTCGGGAAACACGCTGGCGATCAGGTCTTCGCTTTTCATCCGCTGGATCTGCGGCGGGACTTTGCGCCCGCCACTGTAGCGTGGCAGCGCCAGCGCGACCCCGGCATTCCAACGCCAGCGCACACCGAACAGCGGGGCCTCGATCACGGCTTGGATCAGGGTGTGCTCGGCGCTGTTGCTATGCAGATAGCGCCAGACATCGTCGAGTTCAAAACTGTGGCTGGTGGACAGCGACAGCACGATGGCGTCTTCGCTGGCGGCGGCCTGCAATTCGAAGTTGAAGGCGCGGCAAAAACGCTTGCGCAAGGCCAGGCCCCAGGCGCGGTTGATGCGGCTGCCGAACGGCGTGTGAATGATCAATTGCGTGCCGCCGGACTCGTCGAAAAACCGCTCCATCAGCAACGTGTCTTGTGACGGCAGGGCGCCCAATGTCAGGCGCGCACGGGCCAGGTAATCGACCAATTGTTCGGCACTGGCCAGGTTCAGACCGAGGGTGTCGGTCAGCCAGTCGGTCGCGGGCTGCAAGTGACCGGGTGTGGCGCCGAGCAGCGCATCGAGTTGCGCTTGCAGGCGGGCCACGGCGAACGACAGTTCTGCGCTGCGCCCTGGCGCTTCGCCGAGCCAGAATGGAATGGTCGGCGGTTGGCCTTGAGCGTCTTCGACCCGGACCTTGCCAGTTTCTACACGCAGGATTCGGTAGGAAGTGTTGCCCAATTGGAAGATATCCCCGGCGATACTTTCCACCGCAAAGTCTTCGTTGACGCTGCCAATGTTCAACCCTTGGGGTTCGAGTAAAACGCTGTAATCGGCGTTGTCCGGGATCGTCCCGCCGCTGGTCACGGCCGTCAGCTTGGCGCCCCGGCGACCGCGCAGGGTCCGGGTTACAGCGTCGCGATGCAGGTAAGCGCTGCGGATGCCCAGGCGACCGTTATAGCCTTCGGCGAGCATCTGCAGCAGCGCTTGATAATGTTTTTCGTCGAGCTCGCGGTAGGGCGAGGCGTTGCGAAACATCTCCAGCAGCGCTTGTTCCTGCCATTCCTGGCAACTGACCTCGGCGATGATTTGTTGCGCGAGTACATCCAGTGGCGCCTTGGGGATCAGCAAGGTGTCGAGTTCGCCGCGCCGCACGCAGTCGAGCAGGGCGGCGCACTCGATCAGGTCGTCGCGGGTGGTGGCGAACAAACGGCCCTTGGGCGTGCCGCCGACCTGGTGCCCGGAGCGGCCGACCCGTTGCAGAAACCCGGCAATCGAACGCGGCGAAGCAATCTGGCAGACCAGGTCGACATCGCCGATGTCGATCCCCAATTCCAGGGACGCCGTGGCAATCAGCACTTGCAGCTCGCCGCGCTTGAGGCGCTGTTCGGCGTCGAGACGAAACTCCTTGGCCAGACTGCCGTGGTGGGCGGCCACCGCGTCCTTGCCGAGGCGTTCGCTCAAGTGACGGCTCAGGCGTTCGGCGAGGCGTCGGGTGTTGACGAAAATCAGCGTGGTGCGGTGTTCGCGGGCGAGGGCGGCGAGGCGGTCGTAGACCAGTTCCCAGATGTCATTGGCCATCACCGCCGACAACGGCACGGGCGGCACCTCGATGTCCAGATCCCGCGGGCGGGCGTGGCCGATGTCGATGATTTCGCACTCACGATCACGGCCAACCAGAAATTGCGAGACGGCTTCAATGGGTTTTTGCGTGGCAGACAGGCCGATCCGCATCAGCGGTTGCGCGCACAACGCTTGCAGCCGCTCGAGGCTCAGGGCCAGGTGGCTGCCGCGCTTGCTGGCGGCGATCGCGTGGATTTCGTCGACGATCACCGTGCGCGTGGTGCTGAGCATTTGTCGACCGGAGTCGGAGCCGAGCAATACGTAAAGGGATTCCGGGGTGGTCACCAGGATGTGCGGCGCGGTCTTGCGCATCGCCGAGCGGTCTTTTTGCGGTGTATCGCCAGTGCGCACGGCAGTGTTGATCTGCAATTGCGGCAGGCCCATCTCGCGTAACTGCTCGGTGATGCCGGCCAGCGGGTTTTGCAGGTTGATCTGAATGTCGTTGGACAAGGCCTTTAGCGGTGAAACGTAGACCACCAGGGTTTCATCCGGCAATCCGCCTTCAGTTTCCAGGCCGCGGTGGACCAGATCGTCGATGACCGCGAGGAACGCGGTGAGGGTCTTGCCGGAGCCCGTGGGTGCGGCGACCAGGGTCGAACGGTGCTGGCGGATCAACGGCCACGCCCGGGCCTGGGCGGCGGTGACCGTCGGGAAAGTGCTGCTGAACCAGGCGCTGACGGCGGGGTGGAAGCCTGCCAGGGCGCTGTCCGTCGGGATTGGCAGATTCATGGAGCAATTTATGCGGGCGGGGGGCTGAAGATGCAAGTACCGCTCAAGCCCTCTGGTGGACCTTAAGGCCCCTTCGCGAGCAAGCCCGCTCCCACATTTGAACGGTATCGGTCACAAATTATGGGTACACAGGAGATCCAAATGTGGGAGCGGGCTTGCTCGCGAAAGGGCCTGAACAGGCGGCGCATATCTCAGGGATCTACACTTTACGGATGACGGTTGCGCACTAAACCCGCAAAATGCAACGATTCCTGCAACTATCGACGGCATCGCCCGCAAGCGGTGTCGATAAAGCCATTGTTTCAATCAGACTGGGCCTGCTGACTCTATGCGAATGCGCCTTATGTTACTGGGCGGCGGAAATGCCCTTGGGCAGGCGCTGATTCGCCTCGGTGCGGAGGAAGATATCGGCTTCCTCGCCCCCCGCCCACCGCAAGACGGCTGGGACGCCGCGAGCCTGACGCAACTGCTCGACGACACCCGTCCAGACGCGTTGATCAACCTCGCCTATTACTTCGACTGGTTTCAGGCGGAGACGGTCAGCGAACAGCGTCTGGCCGGGCAGGAACGGGCGATCGAGCGTCTGGCCGAACTGTGCCAGCATCACAACATCGTGCTGCTGCAACCGTCGAGCTATCGGGTGTTCGATGGTTCCCGGGCGACGGCCTACAGCGAAAAAGACGAGCCGGTACCCTTGGGCCTGCGCGGTCAGGCCTTGTGGCGGATCGAACAAAGCGTTCGCGCCACCTGCCCGCAACACGTGTTGCTGCGATTCGGCTGGTTGCTGGATGACAGCCCCGACGGCACCCTCGGGCGTTTCCTCGGTCGCGCCGAACTACCGGAAGAATTGCTGATGGCCGATGACCGCCGGGGCAATCCGACGCCGGTGGATGACGCCGCCCGAGTGATCATCTCGGTCCTCAAGCAACTCGATTGCTCGGCGCCGCTGTGGGGCACCTATCATTACGCCGGGCATGAGGCGACCACGCCGCTGGCGCTTGGGCAGGCGATCCTCACCGAAGCACGCGCCCTGCATCCGCTGGCCATCGAAGCGCCGACCGCCCAGGCTCACGCCGCCCGGCCCGACGCCGCCGAAGAACCGCAACACGCGGTGCTGGCCTGCAAGAAAATTCTGCACACTTTCGGGATCAAGCCCCGCGCCTGGCGTGCGGCACTCCCGGGCTTACTGGATAGGTTTTATCGCCATGGCTGACGGCCCTGTTTTAATCACCGGCGGCGCCGGTTTCATCGGCTCGCACCTCACCGATGCGTTACTCGCCAAGGGCCATTCGGTGCGCATCCTCGATGACCTCTCCACAGGCAAACGCAGCAACTTGCCACTGGACAATCCCGACGTCGAACTGATCGTGGGGGATGTCGCCGATGCCGCGCTGGTCGCGCGGGCGATGGTCGGTTGCAGCGCGGTGGCGCACCTTGCTGCCGTGGCGTCGGTGCAGGCGTCGGTGGATGACCCGGTGAAGACTCACCAGAGCAATTTCATTGGTTCGCTGAATGTCTGCGAAGCCATGCGCCAGACCGGCGTCAAGCGGGTGCTGTATGCGTCCAGTGCAGCGGTCTACGGCAACAATGGCGAAGGCGAGTCGATCGACGAAGACACGCCCAAGGCACCGTTGACGCCCTACGCGTCGGACAAGTTGGCGAGCGAGCATTACTTCGATTTTTACCGTCGCCAGCATGGTCTGGAACCGGTGATTTTCCGCTTCTTCAACATCTTCGGCCCGCGCCAGGATCCGTCCTCGCCGTACTCCGGGGTGATCAGCATTTTCAGCGAACGTGCACAGAAGGGCCTGCCGATCACTGTGTTCGGTGACGGTGAGCAGACTCGCGATTTCGTCTACGTCGAAGACCTGGTCGACTTGCTGGTGCAAGCCATCGAGAAGCCGCAGGTCGAAGTCGGTGCGGTCAATGTCGGCTGGAACCAGGCCACGACCCTCAAGCAAATGCTTGAAGCCCTTGAAGCGGTGGTCGGTCCATTGCCGCCGGTGAGCTATGGCCCGGCGCGCTCCGGTGACATCCGCCACTCGCGAGCGAACAATCAGCGTTTGCTGGAGCGCTTTACCTGCCCGGAACAGACACCGATGCGTGTCGGCCTGGCGCGGTTGCTGGGACGCTGAGGTTGATAGATCGCTCCCACGCTCTGCGTGGGAATGCCTCAATGGACACTCTGCGTCCGCTTCGGCATGGGACGCGGAGCGTCCCGGGCTGCATTCCCACGCAGAGCGTGGGAACGATCAAGGCGCCTTTCGAGGCGCCTTTTTTTGTGTGGCGGGTTTAGAACTTGTAACCCAGGCCAACCATGTAGATGAACGGGTCTACGTCCACATCGACCTTGGCGCGAGTGCCTTGTGCCACTGCGTTGTTTTCTACGGTCGCGGTGGTGTCGATGTCGATGTAGCGCACCTGGGCGTTGATCATGATGGTGTCGGTCAGCATGTAGTCGGCGCCGACCTGGAACGCCATGCCCCAAGAGTTATCCGCCTTGAAATTGCTGAAGCCGTTGGCGCTGGCTTCGCTGCCAACGTGTTCGTCGTAGATCCAGGTGTAGTTGATACCGGCACCGACATACGGCTGGAACGCCGACTTCGAGTCCAGTGGGTAGTACACAACGCTCAGCGTCGGTGGCAGGTGTTTCAGCGAACCGAGTTTGCCGTTGGCTGCGCCCAGGGCGGTGCCTTTGAGCTTCACGTCATGCTCGAACGGCGAGGCCGCCAGCAGCTCGATCCCCCAGTGGCTGTCGAGCATGTAAGCGAAGTTCAGACCCAGCTGCGTGTCGCTGCTCATGGTGGCCTTGCCACCCAGGTTCGTACCGGCCAGCGGACCTTGATCAACCTTGACGCTGGAGCTGTCGGCTGTCGGGTTGACGGTGATTGCACCGGCACGAACGATGATATCGCCGGCTTCGTGGGCGTAGGCTAACGGTGCTGCGAGCGCGAGGGCAAACAGCGAAGCGCTGAGCAAAGACTTGTGCATGGAGGGCTCCAAAGGACGTTAAAAATGTTTGATGTCCAATGGTACGGAGGCGTCTGATACGGTCTTTTGACTCAGCTCAATGAAACAGTGATGGCTCATTTTTTGTGGTGCGGCTGATTGCCTCTTCGCGAGCAAGCCCGCTCCCACAGGGGATTTGTGCTGATGCACAGATCAAATGTGGGAGTGGGCTTGCTCGCGAAGGCTATCTATCAAACACTCCATAACTACCGGTTTCACTCCGGCAGCTCATACACATAAATCTTGTCCGCCTGCATCTGATACCCGGCATCCGCCAATTCGCTAGTGGATGCTTTCACCTCCAACGCACCCTCAATCCAGTACGGCTGATACAGCTCATCCAGCTTCACGCCGACTTCGCTTTTGACATGCACGATCTGATTCGAAGGCGGTGGCGGCACGTGGATGCAGGCGCCGAAATAAGGCACCAGCAGAAACTCGGTAGTGCGACCTTCTTCACTCACTTCCAGCGGCACGATGTAGCCCGGCAGCCGAATGTTCTGACCGTCGAGACTTTTCACCACGGGTGCATTGGGCATGTCTTGCTTGGCTGCGGGTGCCGACTCGGCGGCCAACGCGTTGCCCATTTGCGACAGGTCGTGCAGCGGCGTCATGTTCGGCACTTCCGGCGCGGCGTCCGGCGGGATCATTTCCGACCAGGTCAGGTCTTTCGGCTCGGCCGCCCACAGGGGCAAGGCGACCAGCATCAACAGCGCAAGCACAACGCGGGGCATGTTCAACGTCCTCATAAACGGATCGACAGGCCATCGGCCAGGGATTGGCGATACGCACGCCAGGCCGGCACGCTGCCCATCAGCAACGCGGCGATCAGGATGCCACCGAGCAGCGTCCATTCATATTCGCTCGGCCAGGCCAGCGGCAGGTACAAGCCGTAATTGGCTTGCACATAACCTTGGGCCAAGGCGATGCCCACATACAACAGCGCCACACCGGCAATCACGCCCGACAGCGCCAAGGCAAACGCTTCCAGCACCAGCAACGTCGCAATGTGCCACGGTCGAGCGCCCACCGAACGCAGAATCGCCATTTCCCGACGTCGTTCGTTGAGGCTGGTGAGGATCGCCGTGAGCATGCCAATCAGTCCGGTCAGCACCACGAACAGCGACACCACGAACAAGGCTTTTTCCGCCGTGCTCATCAAACTCCACAGTTCTTGCAGCGCCACGCCCGGGAGGATCGCCAGCATCGGTTCACCCCGGAATTCGTTGATCTCACGCTGGAGTGCGAAGGTCGAAATCTTGCTGTTGAGGCCGAGCATGAACGCGGTGATCGCTTGTGGCGTCAGGTCCATGTTGCGCGCCTGATCGGCACTGATCCGACCGTTGCCGCGCGCCGGCACGCCGTTGTGCCAGTCGATGTGAATCGCTTCCATGCCGCCGAGGCTGATGTGCAACGTGCGGTCCACCGGGGTGCCGGTGCGTTTGAGGATACCGACCACGGTGAACGGCTTGTCGTCGTGCTTGACCAGACTGATCACCGCCACACCGTGGGCCAGCACCAGTTTGTCGCCGAGTTTGTAATGCAGCGCATCGGCCACTTCGGCACCGAGTACCACTTCGAACGGATCGGTGGCGAAGGCGCGGCCGTCGGCCAATTCCAGGTGTTGCTGATGACCGTATTGGTAATGCTCGAAATACGCCTCGGTGGTGCCCATCACGCGGTAACCGCGATGGGAGTCGCCGAGGGACATCGGGATTGCCCACTTCACTTTCGGGTTGTTGGCAAAGTGCTCGAAGCTGTCCCAACGGATGTTGTTGGTGGCGTTACCGATGCGGAACACCGAGTACAGCAACAGGTTCACCGAGCCGGAACGGGCGCCGACGATCAGGTCGGTGCCGCTGATGGTGCTGGCGAAACTGGCCTTGGCCTCGGTGCGCACCCGTTCCACCGCCAGCAGCAGGCAGACCGACAGGGCGATGGCGAACGCGGTGAGGATCGCGGTGAAACGGCGGTTAGCCAGGCTGGCCATGGCTAGACGAAACAAATACATCTCAGACCTCGGACGGGGTGGCGGCGCGATTGAGATCGGCCAGCGACAGGTGGCGATCGAACAGCGGTGCCAGGCTTTGGTCATGGCTGACGAACAGCAGGCTTGACCCGGCTTCGCGGCATTCGGCGAACAGCAAGCGAATGAAATTCTCGCGAGCGTCGTAGTCCAGGGCCGAAGTCGGTTCGTCGGCGATCACCAATTCAGGCTGACCGATCAACGCGCGTGCAGCGGCCACCCGTTGCTGCTGGCCGATGGACAGCGAATCGGCGCGACGGCTTAGGATGCTCTCGTCCTTCAGACCCAAGTGGGCGAGGAGGGTGGCCGCCGCCTGATCGACGCTGCCGTGACGCTGGATCGCCCGTTCGGCGCGCAGTTTGGAAAAGTGGCAGGGCAACTCAACGTTCTCGCGCACCGAAAGAAACGGCAGCAAGTTGAACTGCTGGAAGATGTAGCCGGTGTGATTGACCCGGAAGCGGTCACGAGCGCCGGCTGAGAGTTCGCTCAGCTCCTGGCCCAGCAATCGGATGCTGCCGCGATTGGGCTTCTGCACACCGCCGAGCAGCCCGAGCAGGGTGGTCTTGCCGCTGCCGCTGGGGCCTTTGAGGAACAGGGTTTCGCCGGGTTCCAGGCGAAACGCCGGGATATCCAGCAGCGGCGGATGACCGGGCCAACTGAAGCCCAGGTCGGACAGTTCGATGAGTGCTTGGGTCATAGCGCCGATTTCATGGGTTTTGGGGGACTTGTCTCAATATCACATCCAACACCAACCCCTGTGGGAGTGAGCTTTGTGGCGAGGGGATTTAGCGAAACGTCGCACCGCCCCGTTGGGTCGCGAAGCGGCCCTAAAAAATGGGACTGCTGCGCAGTCCAACGGGGATAAATCCCCTCGCCACAAAGCTCGCTCCCACATTGGTTCTACGGTGAATTTAGAATTTCAGGGCGGCAGCCTTGGATGTCACTTCTACGCCTTGCTGGCCGCTCGGGCTGATCAGTTGTACCTGAATCTTCTGGGTCGCCGGGAAGGTGTTGAAGATGTTGCCCAGATCCAGGGTTTTCAGCGCACCCGGTGCCGAGCAGCTGAATTGATAATGAGCGTGGATTTCGCTGTGGTCGTGGTGATGTTCGCCCTTGGCCTCTTCGTCGGCATCTGGCTTGTCGCCGAACAGCGGACTTTCCAGTTCCTGAGTCGCAACCACGCAACCAGCGGCTTTCGGCAGGTTGAACAGCACCAGCGGTTTCTCCAGCTGCGCACGAACCACGGCGACTTTGGCTTTGTCGGCGTCGGTGGTGGCGGCGTGTTCGAAACCCACCAGATTCATCGCCGGGCTTTCCAGTTCCAGCTCCAGGGTCTGACCATCCAGCGCTGCGTTCAGGCGACCGACACCATGTTCGTGGGCGCCAAGGCTGCCGTGTTCATGATCATGTTCTTCGCCAGCGTGGGCGACGGCCAGCGGCAACAGGGCAAACGGCAGAGCGAGAAGCAGACGGCGCATGGCGGGTCTCCGAAAAGTAAAATGAAGAATTTGTTATGTAATCTTATAACGTAAGTGCCGAGAGTTTGACCGCCTGCTTGGCGTTGCACAAGTCCCATGGGAGCATGCAAGCCAGAAATGTGCAGGAGCAGACTTATGTTGCGAATACGCGGAAGCATCGGCGACTGGCCGGTGGATTTGACGCTGGAGATGGATGACAGCGATTGGGCACGGCTCGGTGCGCAGTTGCAGGTGGTGACACCGGAGGCCAATGCGGCGCCGGCAAAACCGGTCAATCAGGATGATGCGCTGTGGCAGATCGCCAAGGATTTGCTGCGCAAGGCCGGGCAATTGAGCGGGCCGGATTTGCTGGATCAGTTGGAAGGTTTGACCGGCAGCGCGGCGTCGGGCAAACGCTTGCTGGTGCGTTTGCGTCATTGCGCTGATGTGAAGGTGACGAGCGGCGGGGATACGCCGCTCTACAGCTGGATCAACGCAGGTTAATAAAGCGCGGCAAACAACTTGCGACGGTACGTGGTCACCAGCGGGTGATCGTTGCCCAGCAGTTCGAACACCTGCAGCAAGGTCTTGTGCGGCAGGCCTTCGCTGTAGCTGCGATTGCGCACGAACAGCTTGAGCAACCCATCCAGCGCCGCGTCGTACTGCTGACGGGCCAGTTGCTGGATCGCCAGCTGATAAACCGCTTCATCGTCCTGCGGATTTTTTGCCAGACGCGCTTTCAGGTCTGCCGCATCCGGCAAATCCTTGGCCTGGCCGAGGAACTGGATCTGCGCCTTGGCGCCGGCCAGCGCGGCCTTGTGTTCATCGGTCTTGACCGCGTCGAGCACGATTTGCGCTTCGCCCAGCTCACCACGTTCGGTGAGGCAGCGAGCGTAGAGAATCAGCGCCTTGGCATTGGTGTTGTCTTCGCCCAACAGCACTTTGAGGATGGCTTCGGCATCGGCAAAGCGGTTGTCATTGAACAGCGCCTGAGCTTGCTCAAACGGATCGGCAGCCGTCGGTGGTGGCATTTGCACGTGAGGTTCGAGCATTGTGCGCACGGCGGATTCCGGCTGTGCACCGGCAAAACCATCCACCGGCTGACCGTCCTTGAACAGCACCACCGTCGGCAGACTGCGAATGCCGAAGCGCGAAACGATGTCCGGCTCGACGTCGCAGTTGACCTTGGCCAGCAGCAACTCGCCCTGATAGCTCTCGGCGATGGTTTGCAGCATCGGCATCAACGCCTTGCACGGCGCACACCATTCGGCCCAGAAGTCCACCAGCACCGGTTTGTGGAAAGAGTTCTCGATCACCGACTGCTCGAAATCGGCAGTCGTGGCGTCGAAGATGTACGGCGTTTCCTGACTCATGGGGGATCTCGTAAAAGCGTGAATGGGGCAACTATACGACTTGGCGGGGGTGGCCGGAAGCCAGAGTGCCGATCGTTCCCACGCTCTGCGTGGGAATGCCTCAATGGACGCTCTGCGTCCGCTTTGGGACGCGGAGCGTCCCGGGCTGCATTCCCACGCGGAGCGTGGGAATGATCAGGCTCGGGTGGCGTGGTAGAGACTCACATGCCGAAACTCTTCGGGCTCGGCCAGATCGGGCAGGGTCATCGCTTCCAGCATCTCGATGCGTTCATACAACGGGTGGCGAAAATCCCTCACGCGCGAATCCGCCACCAGGGCTTGCTGCCCGCGACTGAGGAATTCATCGAGCAACGGCAGATTTGCCCGGTCGTACAGCACATCGGCCACCAGAATCAGATCAAAGCGATCCGCTTCGGTGAAAAAATCTGTCGAGTAATCAAGGTGTACGTCATTGAGTTCGGCATTCGCTCGACACGCGGCAATCGCCAGCGGGTCCAGGTCACAAGCCACCACTTCCAGCGCTCCGGCTTTTACCGCCGCAATCCCCGCCACCCCGGAACCGGCGCCGAAATCCAGCACCCGTTTGCCCTCGACCCAGTGCGGGTTCTGGGCGAGATAACGGGCGACCGCCAGCCCACTGGCCCAGCAAAAACTCCAATAAGGCGGCTCATGGAGAATCCGCCGGGTTTCTTCCGGGCTGAACGCGCGGTCCATGTTGTCGCCGTCGATCAGCCAAAGCTTCAGATCGGTGTCCGGCAATTCACAGGCAACCAGCTGTGCGTCACCGAGCAGTTCACCTAGCGCCTGTTGCAGGTTGAGCGGTGCAATCATGGGGCTTTGACGAATTGCAGCTGACCCAGTACTTGCGTCGTTGGCTGCGTGATGATCTGCGGCGGCAGGTGCAAAATTAGCTGGCCGGACTGGCTGGCGCGGCCGCGCAGTTCAACGCGGGCACCGACCGGAAAGGATTCCGGATTGAATCGCAGATGAAACGGCAGAACCTGATTGGTGCCGATCAGGCTGGAGCTGGCCAACAATTGTTGCGGGCGGCCCTTGTCATCGATCACCAGCAACGCCAGTTCGACTTCGGCGTCGGCCGGCACGCCTTGCAGGGTGCCGCTCAATTCACGCTGATACGCGGGCAATGGGCCGAGGTTGGCCGATTCCCTGGCTTTCTTCTGCGCGGCCTGTGGCGCGGGGCCTGGCGTCGGCGGCTGGGGCTTGGGCGCATCGCTGCTGCAGGCCACCAGCAGGCTGAAAAGACTGAGCAAAACGAGCGGTCTTAGGGACATTTTCGGCTCCAGCAAGGTGAAATCCATGGATCTAGCTCTATAGCCCGTCTGTATACCGCAAACCCTATGGCTTGTCTTGCCACGGGGATGCGCTACCATGGCCCTCCCTTTTTTTGTTGCCTGCCACCATGCACTGTCCCTTCTGCGGTGCCAACGACACCAAGGTCATCGACTCGCGTCTGGTCGCCGAGGGCGAACAGGTACGCCGCCGGCGTGAATGCCTGGCCTGCGGCGAGCGTTTCACGACGTTCGAGACGGCCGAACTGGTGTTGCCGCGCCTGATCAAAACCGACGGCAGCCGCCAGCCGTTCGACGAAGAAAAACTCCGCGCCGGCATGCAGCGTGCGCTGGAGAAGCGCCCGGTGAGCGTCGAGCGCCTGGAATCGTCGTTGGTGCACATCAAACACAAACTGCGCGCCACCGGTGAGCGAGAGGTCAAATCCCTTGTCGTCGGTGAACTGGTGATGGCCGAGCTGCAAAAGCTCGACGAAGTCGCCTACATTCGTTTCGCCTCCGTGTATCGGCGCTTCCAGGACCTCAACGAGTTCCGCGAAGAGATCGATCGCCTGGCCAGAGAGCCGGTGAAAGAATGACCACCTCTGTAGAACTTGCCATCCTCGACGCCCATTACATGGCCCGCGCGCTGGAACTGGCGCGTAAAGGTCATTACACGACGCACCCCAATCCTCGGGTGGGCTGCGTGATCGTGCGTGACGGGCAAATTGTCGGCGAAGGCTGGCACGTGCGCACCGGCGAACCCCACGCCGAAGTTCACGCCCTGCGCGACGCCGGCGACAAGGCTCGAGGCGCCACCGCTTACGTGACTCTCGAACCTTGCAGCCACCATGGACGGACGCCGCCTTGTGCCGATGCGCTGGTACATGCCGGTGTGGCTCGGGTCGTCGCGGCGATGCAAGACCCGAACCCGTCGGTGGCCGGTCGTGGCATGCAGCGCCTGGCCCAGGCTGGCATCGCTACCGAAAGCGGCGTGCTGGAAGGCGAAGCGCGCAAGCTCAATGAAGGTTTCCTCAAGCGCATGGAGCACGGCTTGCCGTTCGTGCGGGTCAAGTTGGCCATGAGCCTCGACGGTCGCACGGCGATGGAAAGCGGCGAAAGCCAATGGATCACCGGCCCTGCGGCGCGTTCGGCGGTACAACGCCTGCGCGCTCAGGCCAGCGTGGTGCTGACCGGCGCCGACACGGTGCTGGCGGACAATGCCCGTCTCACCGTGCGTGCCGATGAACTAGGCCTGGATCCTGAGCAAACGGCCCTGGCCATGAGCCGTCCGCCGCTGCGTGTGTTGATCGACGGCCGTCTGCGAGTGCCGCTGGATGCGCCGTTCTTCAAGGCTGGCCCGGCGCTGGTCGCCACGTGCATGGCGATCGAAGAGCAATACGCCAATGGTCCGGAATGCCTGATCGTTGCGGGCGAGGATGGTTTGGTCGACCTGCGTAAACTGCTGGTCGAACTGGCCAATCGCGGAGTCAACGAAGTGTTGGTCGAAGCGGGGCCGCGTCTGGCCGGGGCTTTCGCTCAGCAAGGGCTGGTGGACGAGTTTCAGATTTTCATCGCTGGCAAGTTTTTAGGTTCATCTGCGCGCCCGTTGCTGGATTGGCCGCTCGCGCTAATGAAGGATGCGCCTGAACTCAAAATCACCGAAATCCGCGCGGTTGGCGATGACTGGCGAGTCATCGCCATTCCTTCGCCAGCAGCGAGCGTATAATTCCGGGCCTGCGCCACGCGACGGCCCTGTTCTCGAGGAGGACTCCATGTTTACCGGCATCATCGAATCCATCGGCAGTATTCGTGCATTGACCCCAAAAGGCGGAGATGTGCGGGTATACGTAGAAACCGGCAAGCTCGACCTGAGCGACGTCAAACTGGGCGACAGCATCGCAGTCAACGGCGTGTGCCTGACGGCGGTTGAGTTACCAGGCAACGGCTTTGCGGCGGACGTCAGCCGCGAAACCCTCGACTGCACCGCCATGAATGATCTGAAAAGCGGCAGCCCGGTGAACCTGGAGAAAGCCCTGACCCCGACCACTCGCCTCGGCGGGCATCTGGTCAGCGGCCATGTCGATGGCGTGGGCGAAGTGGTTGCCCGTACCGAAAATGCTCGCGCTGTGGAGTTTCGCATCCGCGCGCCCAAAGAGCTGGCCAAGTACATCGCCCATAAAGGCTCGATCACCGTCGACGGCACCAGCCTGACCGTGAACGCGGTCGATGGCGCCGAGTTCATGCTGACCATCATTCCGCACACCCTGAGCGAAACCATCATGGCGTCTTACCAGCCAGGTCGCCGGGTGAATCTTGAAGTTGACTTGCTTGCCCGTTATCTGGAACGCCTGTTGTTGGGCGACAAGGCCGCAGAGCCAGCAAAGTCCGGGAACATTACTGAAAGCTTTCTGGCCGAGAACGGCTACCTCAATTCCTGAAACTCAATTTTGAAAGAAGGGGGGTGCCTTGTGGCGCTCAATAGCATCGAAGAACTGGTTGAAGACATCCGCCAAGGCAAGATGGTCATCCTCATGGATGACGAAGACCGCGAGAACGAAGGCGACCTGATCATGGCCGCCGAGTGCTGCCAGCCTGAACACATCAACTTCATGGCCAAGCACGCCCGTGGCCTGATTTGCATGCCGATGAGCCGCGAGCGCTGCGAACTGCTGAAACTGCCCTTGATGGCGCCACGCAACGGTTCCGGCTTCGGCACCAAGTTCACTGTGTCCATCGAAGCAGCCACCGGCGTGACCACCGGCATCTCTGCTGCTGACCGTGCGCGCACCGTGCAAGCGGCCGCCGCGAAAGAAGCCAAGGCTGAAGACATCGTCAGCCCCGGCCACATCTTCCCGCTGATGGCCCAGGCTGGCGGCACCCTCGCTCGCGCCGGCCACACCGAAGCGGCGTGCGACCTGGCGCGCATGGCCGGTTTCGAGCCGAGCGGCGTGATCTGCGAAGTGATGAACGACGACGGCACCATGTCCCGCCGCGCGGAACTGGAAGCATTTGCTGCCGAACACAACATCAAGATCGGCACCATCGCCGACCTGATTCACTACCGGATGATCCACGAACGTACCGTTCAGCGGATTGCCGAGCAGCCGCTGGACAGCGAACTGGGCCAATTCAACCTGGTGACCTATCGTGATTCCGTGGAAGGTGACGTGCACATGGCCCTGACTTTGGGCACCGTGTGCGCCGAAGAGCCGACCCTGGTTCGGGTGCACAACATGGACCCGCTGCGCGACCTGTTGATGGTCAAACAGCCCGGCCGCTGGAGCCTGCGCGCCGCGATGGCCGCGGTTGCCGAGGCGGGCAGTGGCGTGGTGCTGTTGCTCGGTCACCCGCTCGATGGCGACGTGTTGCTGGCGCATATCCGCGAAACCGCGGAGCACGTTCCGGCGAAAAAACCGACCACCTACAGCATCGTGGGTGCCGGTTCGCAGATCCTTCGGGATCTGGGCGTACGCAAAATGCGCCTGATGAGTGCGCCGATGAAATTTAATGCGATATCCGGTTTCGATCTGGAAGTTGTAGAATACGTGCCCTCCGAATAATGACCCGGAGATTCGTATTGCTGATGTTCACCCATTGTGGGGAGGGGATTTATCCTCCGTTGGACTGTGTAGCAGTCCAAAAATAGGGGCCGCTACGCAGCCCAACGGGGATAAATCCCCTCGCCACAGGGGTGTAGTCGAGCAGCAATGCGGTTTTTTCCGGCCGTGTATTCGTGGCTAATATCACTGAGGGACGCGTACGAGACGCGTCCCGGCTCTTTAAGAGATCTAACGAATGACCCTGAAGACCATCGAAGGTACCTTCATCGCCCCTAAAGGCCGCTACGCTTTGGTAGTAGGCCGTTTCAACAGCTTCGTCGTTGAAAGTCTGGTCAGCGGTGCAGTTGATGCCCTGGTTCGCCACGGCGTGAGCGAAAGCGACATCACCATCATCCGCGCACCTGGCGCCTTCGAAATTCCGCTGGTTGCGCAGAAAGTCGCTCAGAAGGGCGAATACGCGGCAATCATCGCCCTGGGCGCGGTCATTCGTGGCGGTACTCCGCACTTCGAATACGTGGCGGGCGAATGCACCAAAGGCCTGTCCCAGGTGTCCATGGAGTTCGGCGTTCCAGTCGCATTCGGCGTGCTGACCGTTGATTCCATCGAGCAAGCCATCGAACGTTCCGGCACCAAGGCCGGTAACAAAGGTGCTGAAGCTGCCCTGTCCGCTCTGGAAATGGTCAGCCTGCTGGCGCAGTTGGAGGCCAAGTGATTAGCGACGAAAGCGATCGTTTCAACCCGCGCGATCCAAAGCCTGCGGATGCCGGCAAGCCATCGAAAAGCGTCAAGCGTCGCGAAGCCCGTCAGCTTGCGACTCAGGCGCTGTACCAATGGCACATGGCCAAGCAATCTTTGAACGAGATCGAAGCGCAGTTTCGGGTCGATAACGATTTCAGCGATGTCGATGCCGCTTACTTTCACGACATCCTGCATGGCGTTCCGGCCCACAAGCCTGAGATCGACGCTGCACTGACGCCGTGCCTGGACATCACCATCGAAGAGCTGGACCCGGTTGAACTGGCCGTCCTGCGCCTGTCGACCTGGGAACTGCTCAAGCGCGTCGACGTGCCATACCGCGTTGTGATCAACGAAGGTATCGAGCTGGCGAAAGTCTTCGGTTCCACCGACGGCCACAAGTTCGTCAACGGTGTACTCGACAAGCTGGCCCCGCGTCTGCGTGAAGCTGAAGTGAAGGCGTTCAAGCGCTAACCTGCGCTTGGAGATGCCATGGGCGAGTTTGAGCTGATCCGCAATTTCTTCGCCGCCGCGCCTTGTGCGCAGGGCGGCGAATGCGTTGCCCTCGGGATCGGCGATGACTGCGCCTTGCTGGCTGTTCCCCCCGGGGAGCAGTTGGCCATTTCTACCGACACACTGGTTGCCGGTGTGCATTTCGCAGATCCTTGCGACCCGTTTCTGCTCGGTCAGCGCTCGCTGGCTGTGGCCGTCAGCGATCTGGCTGCCATGGGCGCCACTCCCGTTGCCTTTACCCTTGCCCTGACCTTGCCGACGGTGACCGCCGATTGGCTGGACGCCTACGCCCGTGGTTTGAACATCATGGCGCAGCGCTGCGGTGTGGCGCTGGTGGGCGGTGATACCACCCGTGGGCCGTTGAGCCTGACCATGACGGTGTTCGGTCGTGTGCCGGCGGGTCTGGCGTTGACCCGCAGTGGTGCGCAGCCAGGCGACTTGCTGTGCGTTGGCGGTGAGCTTGGTAACGCGGCGGGGGCATTGCCGCTGGTGCTCGGTCAGCGTACGGCTGAAGCCACCATCGCCGATCCGCTGCTGGCACATTACTGGTCGCCGCAGCCGCAACTCGCGTTGGGTCAGGCGCTACGCGGCAAAGCCACCTCGGCGCTGGACATCTCCGACGGGCTGCTCGCGGACTGCGGACATATTGCCCTGGCATCGAAGGTCGGCATTCAGATTGAACGGCACACGCTGCCATTGTCGAACGCTTTGGTCGCCTTCCTCGGTCAATCAGGTGCAGAAGTCGCGGCCCTGAGCGGTGGTGATGATTACGTGCTGGCCTTTACCTTGCCCCCTGTCGAGTTACCGAAACTGGTGGCCGATGGCTGGCCGATCCATGTGGTCGGCCGTGTTGTGACGGGGCAGGGCGTAGTGCTGCTTGACGCCGACGGACAAGACATCACCCCGCAGAACCGGGGCTATCAACATTTTCGGGAGACACCGTGACAGATCATCCCAAACAGGTCCCGGCGGAATTCGTACCGCCGTCGGTCTGGCGCAATCCGTGGCACTTCCTGGCGTTCGGCTTTGGCTCGGGCACCTTGCCAAAAGCACCGGGCACCTGGGGGTCGTTAGTTGCGCTACCCTTTATTCCGTTGTGGCAGATGCTGCCCGATTGGGGTTACTGGCTGATGCTCGGCATCACCATGCTGTTTGGCTTCTGGCTGTGCGGCAAGGTCGCCGACGATTTGCGGGTGCATGACCACGAAGGCATCGTCTGGGACGAAATGGTCGGGATGTGGATCACCCTGTGGCTGGTGCCGGAAGGTTGGTACTGGTTGCTGGCGGGGTTTTTGATGTTTCGCTTCTTCGACATCCTCAAGCCGTGGCCGATTCGCTGGATCGACCGGCATGTGCATGGCGGCGTCGGGATCATGCTCGATGATGTATTGGCCGGGGTGTTTGCGTGGCTGGGGATGCAGGGGTTGGTTTGGTTTTTCGCCTGAGTGGCGAAACAGAGGACTAGGGATGGCTCGGCGCTGGTTGGTGGCGATGGTTTTTGTGGTGTTCAGTTCGCTCGTTCAGGCGGACGATGCAGTGACGACGCCGTCGGTGATTCATCTGGCCAGCGAAGACTGGGAAGACTACACCGCCGCCGATGGCCACGGTCTGGGCTGGGATGTATTGCGCGAAGTCTTCGAGCCGGCGGGGGTCAAGCTGGACATCCGCAGCGAACCTTACGTGCGCTCCATGGGCCTGGCCCAGCGCGGTGAAGTGGATGCCTGTGTCGGCTCCTATCTTGATGAGTCCAGCGATCTGCTCTATCCGCACTGGAACTTCGATACCGATCACATTTATGCCCTGGGGCTGGCCAGCAACCCCGCGCCGACCCCGGAAACCCTGGGCAACTATCGACTGGCCTGGGTCCGCGGCTACGACTATCAGGATTACCTGCCCAACGTACGCCGCTATAACGAAGTACTGCGGCGTACCGGGATTTTGTCGATGTTGACCCGCAACCGCGCCGACTTTTACATCGACGCGCTGACCGAAGTCGACTATGTCCTCAAGCGGGCCAAGGATCCGACGCAGTTCCGTCGCACTCACATTGCGGAATTGCCGTTGTATCTGTGCTTTGCCAAGACCCCCAAGGCCCGGACACTGATGGCGCTGTTCGACCAACGCATGGAGCAACTGGTGAAAAGCGGCCAGTTGAAACCGATCTTCGAGCGCTGGAAACAACCCTATCCGTTCGACTCGAACTAAGCGCGAACCCTGCAGCGCTTGATTAACCCTGTGGGAGCGAGCCTGCTCGCGATGACGGTGTATCAGTCGACATCAATGGTGAAAGACAGACCGCAATCGCGAGCAGGCTTACTCCCGCAGGGGGGCTGTGATGGCTTGAGATCTAACTTTTTGATTGTTATGCCCCATAATTCAGCCTAAGCGTCTGTCGGAACGTGCTGTTACAATGCCGCGTCTGCGAATCTCCAGTACTTATTGATCAGGAGCACACCGGTGCCTGTCGTTTTTGTCGCCGCTTCCAAGCTGCCAACGCCTTTTGCGCAATTCACCATGCACGGCTTTCTCGATGAAGAAAACGGGCGCGAGCACGTTGTGCTGAGCCTGGGTGAGTTTGCCGATGGTGCCCCGGTACTCGGCCGGTTGCATTCTGAATGCCTGACCGGCGATGCCTTGTTCAGCCAGCGTTGCGACTGCGGCTCGCAACTCGAGGCCGCCTTGCAGGCCATCGCCCGTGAGGGCCGTGGCGTATTGCTGTACTTGCGTCAGGAAGGTCGCGGCATTGGCCTGCTGAACAAGATCCGCGCCTATGAATTGCAGGATGGCGGCGCCGATACTGTTGAAGCCAACGAACAGTTGGGTTTTGCCGCCGATCAGCGCGACTACGCCATGTGCCTGCCGATGCTGGAGCACCTGGGCGTGAAATCCCTGCGTCTGATGACCAACAACCCACGCAAGGTCAAAGCCTTGACCGACATGGGCATCGTAGTCGCCGAGCGCGTGCCGCTGCACACCGGCCATAACCCGCACAACAAACTCTACCTGGCCACCAAGGCCAGCAAGCTCGACCACATGATGGGCAACGAGCACCAGGGTGAGGCTGACCGGGCGTGACCCGCGGTCAGGTCAGGCGGCGACTGTCCGTCAATTGGTGGCAATACCTGGCGCTGGCCTTGGTGCCGCTGTTCGTGATCAATGGTGTATTTGGCCAGAGCGAGGCGATCCTGCCGGTGCTGGCGATGCCGTTGTTCATCGCCGGTGTGGCGTCGATGTTTGTCAGCCTGAAATTCTTTGGCGGCTACAAACACGCGCTGATCGCCACTCAAAAAGCCCTCGATACCCCAGAAGAACCTGCTGCCTGGATCGCCTTGGCTGCCAAGCGTCGCACGGCGTTCCTGGCTGCCGGCCTGCCGGCCTGGATCGGCGCGCTGGCGGTGTTCGTCGGCCTCGAAGCCGTGCCGTTGATGCTGCTGGCGCTGTCGACCCTGGTGCTGTTTTACCTCTACCGTATTCCGCGTCAACTCGGCTGATGCGGCCCGTCTGGCTGGCGGTTTTGCTGCTGGCCGTCAGTGGACCGGCGGCTGCGGTCGAACGCGTTGTCAGCCTCGCGCCATCGCTCTCTGAAATCGTTGTTGAGCTGGGTTCAGCCGACCTGCTGGTGGGTGTGCTGGATGCCGGTGAGCGTCCTGCCGAGCTCAAACACCTGCCTTCGGTTGGCCGCTATGGTCAGCTGGACATGGAGCAGTTGCTCAGCCTCCAGCCCGATCTGCTGTTGCTCTGGCCCGGCAGCGTTGGCCCGGCCCAGCGTGAGCAACTCAAGCGGTTAAACATCCCGACCTACGTTGCTGAACCTCACAACCTCGAACAACTCACTGCGCAGATTGAGGCCATTGCCTCACAACTCGGCCGTCCGGAACGTGGTGTTTCATTGGCCGAGAAGTTGCGTCAGCGGCTGGATTCGTTGCGCCAGCGTTATCGTCGAGAGCTGCCATTGCGGGTGTTTTATCAGGTCTGGGATCGGCCGCTATACACCGTTGGCGGCGGGCAGATCATCAGCGATGCGCTTGAAGTGTGCGGGGCTCGTAACGTCTTTGCCGACCTGACGCTGCCGGCGCCGCAGGTCAGTATTGAAGCGGTATTGCAGCGTAATCCCGAAGTGATTCTGGCCAGTGATCAGGCGCAACTCGATGCGTGGAAAGCCTGGCCGCAGGTGGCGGCGGTGGCGCAGGGGCAATTGCTGTTGGTAACGGATAAGGGGCTGGAGCGGCCGAGCGGGCAGATGATCGATGCGACGGCCAAGTTGTGCCAGGTGATTGCGCCCGACCGGTGACCTGTGGCGAGGGGATTTATGTGGCGAGGGGATTTATCCCCGTTGGGCTGCGAAGCGGCCCCCAATGGCTGCAGTCACACCGCATCCACAGGTTTACGGCTGCTTCGCAGCCGAACGGGGATAAATCCCCTCGCCACAGGTGACTGCGCCAGTCTTTAGAATTCTGGCGTCCAGGTCACCCCAAACATCCACGCCCGACCTTCCTCTCGATACCCATTCTGACTGCCGTCATGGCTGTACAGCGCCCGGCTGTAACCCTTGTCCAGCAGGTTATCGACCTTCAGCTCAAGCTTGATCTCCCGATTCAACTCCCAACTGCTGCGCAACCCCAGCAACGCGTACCCGCCCAACGGCTGGCGATTGTTCTCATCGTCATAGCTGCTGCTCACAGCCTGCCAGCTGGCGCCAAGCCCTAGCCGGTCGAACTGCCGATCCAGATCCAGGCTCAAGGTCCGCCGCGCGCGCCGAGCCAGGGTGTGGCCGCTGTCGCGATCCCGCGGGTCAATGATCGCCACGCCGAGGTTGCTCTGCCAGCCGAACAGTTCCTGTTTCAACGCCGCTTCGAAACCATTGATCCGTGCCGAGGCCACATTCTGCGGCCGGTTGTTACTGCCGAAAATAATCGCATCTTCCAGGTCCGTACGGTAAAGCGAAGCTTCCAGGCGAGCGGTGTCGGTCAGCTGACTGCGCCATTGCAGCTCGTAGCTTTTCGAGGTCTCGGGTTTCAGGTCCGGATTGCTGAAATCGGGGTAATACAGGTCATTGAACGTCGGCGCGCGGAAGCCTTCGCTGTAGGTCAGCAGCACATCGTTGTCCGGATTCAGCGGCAGGGTGAAGGTGCCGCTCCAGCTGTTCTGGCCGCCGAACTGCTGGTTCTGATCGCGGCGCAGGCCCAGTTCGGTGGAGAAGCTATCCGCCTGGTAATGATGCTGAATGAACGCGGCACGGTTCCAGCGGCTGTCCTCGTCGAATGGCGTGCTGCTGTTGACCCGGTCCTCATACCAGTCGCCGCCGAGGATCAGGCCGTTGCGCTCATCGAGGGTCAGGTCGTTCTGCCAGTTCACCGAATCACGGTAAGTGTTGAACACGCTGCGTTCGTCACTGAGCTTGTCCAAAGTCTTCTCGCGGTTTTCGCTGTGGCCGAACTCGACGCGGGTTTTCCACAGGCCGTTGATCCGCGCATCGACGTAACTGCTGACGCTGCTCACCGCGAAGTCGCTGTAGGGCTGTTGCTGGACTGACTCGAACGTGTCCATGTCGAAGCGGCCGAACGGATTGTCGAACTCACTTTTGCCACGGTTATCCAACAGGTTGGCGCCGATTTCGATGTCATCGGTGAGGGCGTGACTCAGGCTCAAACTCATCGATTGGTTGCGGTACTCGTCATGATCGCCATCGCTGGGATACGACTCGCGGGTGCGATTGATGCCGGCAGTTTCATCGAGGCTGGCGCCGAGGTTGAATCGGGTCTGCTCGTCGCCGCCGGACAGCCCGAGGCTGCGTTCCCAGGTCTGGTGGCTGCCAAAGCCTACGTGCATTCGCGGTTGCAGGCCTTGCTCGCCGCCGCGCCGGGTGAAGATCTGGATCACCCCGCCAATCGCATCGCTGCCATATATCACCGAGCGGGAGCCGCGCAACACTTCCACGCGCTCGACCTGTTCGATGTTGATGTGTTGCAGGTTGCTGTCGCCCGAGGTGGCATTGCCGATGCGCTGGCCGTCGACCAGCACCAGGCTCTGGGCCGACTTGGTGCCGCGAATGTAAATCCCCGGCAGACTGCCGCGCCCGCCGGTTTGCCCGACTTGCACACCCGGTACACGACGCAGCAAGTCAGTCACGCTGCTTGGTTGCAGACGATCAATGTCTTCGCGGGTGAACACGGTGTTGGCGGCGCTGCTGTCATTGCGCGCTTCGACCTGACGGTTGGCGCTGATCAGCACGTCGGGAAGTTTCAGGGCCTGATCGCGTTCGAAGGTGTCGGCCAGCAGTTGGCCGGCCGGCAGAAGGGTCAGCGTCAGGGCGAGGCGGGAGAGTTTCATCGGGCAATCCGTTGGCACTTTAAAGCGAACACAAATCAAATGTGGGAGCGGGCTTGCTCGCGAATGCGGTGGGTCAGTCAACATTGATATCGACTGATCCACCGC